>CAWUIX010000182.1:0-5561 GCA_963922395.1 uncultured Rhodobacterales bacterium
CAACATCGCCGCGCCCGCCTTCGACGCATTGTAATGGCTCCACGCCTCGGTCGGCCCGTGCGCGGCACCGGAGGAAACGCCGATGATCGTCCCGCCGCCTTGCTCCAGCATGATCGGCAGAACGGCCCGGACCCCGTAATAGACGCCCTTGAGATTGATATCGATCGCCTGGCTCCAGGCATCCGGATCTGACGTGGCGATATGGGCGACCGGTTCAATCACGCCTGCGTTGTTGATCAGGACATCGACGCTGCCAAAGGTCTGGCGCGCCGCGTCAATGGCTGCGGCAACCTCCCAATAGCGGCTGACATCACAAGGAATCGCAAGTGCCGCCTCACCGATCTCCCCCGCGAGTTCGGCAATCGCGTCTTCGCCGCGCGCAAGCAACGCCACCGAAGCACCGGCCTCTGCAAAGATACGCCCAGCCGCCGCCCCAATCCCGCGGCTTGCCCCGGTGATCACAACGCATTTACCACTCATATCCTGCATCACGTTTCCCTTAACCTGATCACCCCACGGGTTGACCCCGGGGTTCGCCCGCCCAAAGGTAGCGATGTGCCCCAGAGATATCAAAAGGTCCCTCACACCATGCCCTCGTTCCGGATCGCCCTAACCACGGCTGCGCTTGCCTTCTCCACTCCCGCTCTTGCCGATGTGACGGCAGATGACGTGTGGGACAGCTGGCAAGGCTTCTTCGACGGGATCGGAGAGTCATTGCGCGCAGGTTCGACAGAACGCCAGAACGGAACCCTCGTCCTTCGCGATGTGATGGCTGTGACGGCTTTCGACGACGGCGGCGCAACCACATCGATTGACGAAGTGGTCCTCCAGGAACTTGGTGACGGATCTGTCGATATCACCGCATCGCCGACCTACCGCATTGTGGTCGAAGCCGCGGGCTCAGACGGGGAAGAGATCGAGATGACGATGGTCGTCACGCAGGACGGCCTGCAGATGACGGCGAGCGGAGACCCTGAAGCTATTGACTACGCCTATGTCACAGACAGCGTCGAACTCGTCCTGGAAAGCTTCGTCACCGACGGCCCGGAAATCGACCTCGATTTCGCGCTCGCCCTGGAACAGATCACCGGCAGCTACGCCACCACTGAAGAAGAGGTTGGCACAACCCTGACCAGCGACTTCACGGCGGATGCGCTTGCGGTGTCGATGAAGTTCAACGACCCGGAAGAAGAGGTGACAGGCGACATCGCCCTCACAATGGCAGGCTTGTCCTCAACCTCGGGAGGCCAGATCGCGCCATTCTCCAGCGGTGAAAACCTCGCCAATCTCTTGCGCCAAGGTCTGACCTCGGACGGACAGTTCGTATATGGCGCGACGGCCTACCGTCTCGACATCAGTGAACCCGACGGCGATTACACCATAGATGGCTCGGCCGAGGGCGGCCTCCTGGAAGTAGACCTCTCGGAGGAGGGCCTCCGCTACGCCAGCTCAACCACTGGCACTGCGGTCAGCATCGTCGCCCCCGGCGCCATGATGCCCCCCATCGCGTTCCAGATCGCGGCCTCCTCCGGCGAACTCCAACTCCCGCTTCTCTCGTCCGATGGCCCTAGACCCTTTGCATTGGTCACCCGCCTCCTTGAAGTCGAAGTCAGCGATGCAATCTGGTCGATGATCGACCCCACCGGCGGCCTGCCACGCGATCCCGCCAATCTGACGATTGATCTGTCTGGTACCGGGCGCTGGTCCATCGATGTGGCTGACCCTGTCCAGATGGCGGAGATCGAAGAAAGTGGAGAACTGCCCGGAGAACTCGAAACCGTCGATGTGAACGCGTTGGAATTGTCACTTGCCGGCGCGGCGCTGACTGGCACCGGCGCATTCACCTTTGACAACTCGTCCACTCCACCTGTCCCTGCCGGCGTCATCGACCTGACAATTGTCGGGGCGAACGCGCTCATCGATCGCCTGATCTCAATCGGGCTTCTCCCTGAGGATCAGGCGATGGCAGCTCGCATGATGCTTGGCCTCTTCGCGCGACCGGGCGACGGTGAGGATACCCTGGTCTCGACCATTGAGCTGAAGGAAGACGGCGCAGTCCTGGCAAACGGGCAAAGGATCCGCTGAACCGCACTTGCGGCGGCGGCCCTGTCGGACTACGTCCGACCGAGACGCCTGAGACATTTCCATGCCCACCGACCTTTCGACGCTCACCGACCAACTTCTGACGGCGGCCCGCGCTGCGGGCGCAGATGATGCAGATGCCCTGGCCATCGATGGTACGTCGATCTCGATCGATGTACGCGACGGCGCGCTCGAACAGGCAGAGCGGTCTGAGGCAATCGAAATCGGCCTTCGCGTTCTGATCGGCGCGCGTCAGGCCTCGGTTTCCGCCTCCGACACCTCTGAACGCACGATCACAGAGATGGCGGAACGCGCGGTCGCCATGGCGCAGGAAGCACCTGAGGATCCCAACATCGGATTGGCCGACGCGAGCCAGCTGTCGGACGTGCGAACAGCCGATGACCTCGATCTTTTCGACGCCTCGGCAGAACCCGAGCCCGCTGAGCTTGAGGACGCGGCACGCCGTGCAGAAGCCGCCGCACTGGGCGTAAGCGGCATCTCGATGGTGCAAACGGCCAGCGCCGCCTACGGGCGTCGGCGCATCCATCTGGCCGCCACAAACGGCTTTTCTGGCGGCTACGCCCGGACCGATGCAGCCGTGTCTTGCGTCGCCATCACCGGCGAAGGCGCCAACATGGAGCGGGACTATTTCGGCGAGTTCCGGATCCGCCGCGCCGACATGCCCTCCCCCGAAGGGATTGGGCGCATCGCAGCAGAGCGCACCGTTGCCCGCAAAGGCGCAAGGAAACCGCCAACCGGAGCGTTCCCCGTCCTTTTCGACGAACGTATCGCCTCCTCGCTCGTGGGCCACCTCCTGCAGGCCACGAACGGCGCGGCCGTGGCGCGGGGCGCCTCGTGGCTCCGCGACGCAATGGGGAAGAAGGTTCTTCCAGACACACTCTCGATCCATGAGGACCCGCACAGGCCGGGTGTCACCGGATCAAAGCCCTTCGACGGCGAAGGCCTCCGGACCGCACCGCGGCTCATCGTGGAAAACGGCGTTCTGATGGGATGGACCCTGGATCTCGCGACCGGCCGCAAGCTCGGGCTGCCCAGCACGGCAAATGCCGCGCGCGGAACCTCCAGCCCGCCAAGCCCGTCCAACCACAACATCGCCCTGACCCAGGGTGACGAAACGCGGGACGCCCTGCTCCGCGACATGGGAACAGGCCTCCTGATCACCTCTATGATCGGCTCTTCGATCAACCCCACAACGGGTGACTACTCCCGCGGGGCATCGGGGTTCTGGGTGGAGAATGGTGAGATCACCTATCCGGTGAACGAATGCACGGTGGCCGGGAACCTCCGCGATATGCTGCTTAGCCTGCGCCCCGCCAACGATGCACGGACGCATCTGTCCCGCGTTGTGCCATCCTGCCTGGTTGAGGGCCTCACTATTGCCGGCGCATGATCTAGACCTGCTGACGGCGGCGGCGCGTGAGTCCGGTGAGATCGCCAAAGGGTTCTTTCACGGCTCTAACGAGGTCTGGGACAAAGGCGATGACGGTCCCGTCGGAGAGGCCGATATTGCTGTCGACACCTATCTTCGGGAAACCCTCCTGAACGCCCGCCCAGGCTACGGCTGGCTGTCCGAAGAGACAGAGGATGACGCCGCGCGTCTATCTCAAGAGCGCCTCTTTATCGTGGACCCAATCGACGGAACCCGCGCCTTCATCGCGGGAGAGGCCACCTGGGCGCACTCGATCGCAGTCGTGGAACACGGGCGCGTCACCGCAGGCGTCGTCTACCTCCCGATCAAGGATCGCCTCTACGCGGCAACAGCGGGCGGGGGCGCCTCGCTCAATGACCACGCCATCGCATCATCCGCCACTGTCATGGTGGACGGTGCCCGCATCCTCGCTGCCCGCCCCGCCCTCGGAGCAGAGCATTGGCCCGGCGGCCCACCCCCGGTGAACCGGCACTTTCGCCCGTCGCTGGCCTACAGACTAAGCCTTGTCGGCGAAGGACGGTTCGACGGCATGATCACCCTCCGGGACAGCTGGGAATGGGACATCGCCGCCGGAAGCCTCATCGCCGCCGAGGCTGGCGCACGGGTGACCGACCGGGACGGACAATCCTTGCGGTTCAACAACCGCCATCCCGTCACGGCCGGTGTTCTCGCTGCCTCCGACGCGCTTCACTCTGATTTCAGAGAGCGCCTTTCGGTCCCCGCCGAATGAGCAAGCGGATCAATCAGGAGGCGCTCGAGGCGCATCTGACAGAGGCAGCCGCGTCGCACGAACAGGTCTTTGAGAAGTTCTACTTCGCCCGTTTCCTCGGACTTTCCTTTGAGTACCTCCCAGAAGACGCCAACGATACGCAAAAGGAAACCTGCCGCGTTACATTCCCGGTCACACCGATGATTGCGAACCCGCAGGGTGTTCTTCACGGCGGGGCTATTGCATCCGTCATGGACATCTCTATGGGACATCTTGTTGCAAAGGTTGCCGGACCCGGGGCCACGATCGAAATGAAGATCCAGTTTATGCGCCCGGTCTCCTCCGGAACCCTGACCGCCGAAGGTCGGTTCACCCGGCGCGGTCGCTCCTTAAGCTTTATGGAAAGCCGACTTCTGACCGAAGACGGACAACTCGCAGCTCTCGCCACTGCCACTTGGAAAATGCCCGATGCCTGAGATCACACCAGACCTCCTTGACCAGATCCGCGACCGGTTCGCCCATGTCGACACCTGCCCGTTTCAGGGCGAGCGCATCTTCTTTGAAAATGCCGGCGGCGCACTGACCCTGAAGTCCGTCGTCGACACGTCGGCAAAGTTTGCCGCAATCCCCGACAACCAGGGCCGGGAAAACACCGCCTCCCATGGGCTTGTGGAGGTCATCAACCGCGCCAAGGCCGACATGGCCGTCCTGTTCAACGCACCCGGCGGCATGTTCTTCGTCGGCGAAAGCGGCACAGAACTGATCTTCCGCCTGATCAGCGCGGCCTGCCTCGGCGCGGGCGGAACAACCGTGCTCGGCTCCACGCTGGAACACCCCGCAACCCGCTCCGCCGCGGCCCGCTGGGCCGAAGTCGGGGGCCTGACCCACGTCCTGATCCCCCATGACGACACCACCGGCAGCATCGAGGCCGATGCTTACGCCAAGCACATCACCCCAGATACCAAGGTCGCGACGATCATTCACACATCGCCCGTGACCGGAATGGGCACGGACCTCGCCGCCATCTCTCAGGCGATCCGCACGGTCAGCCCGGACTGCTACATCATCGTCGACGGGATCCAGCATGCGGCCCACGGGCGCCTCGACCTCGAAGCCTACAATGTCGACGGCTACATCATCTCGCCCTACAAGGCGTTCTCGCGCCACGGCTATGGCATCGCCTGGATGTCCGACCGGTTGGCGGCCCTCCCCCACGACCACCTGCTCGACGCACCAGGTGAGCCCTGGGAACTCGGAACCCGCGACACGGGTGCCTACGCCACATTTTCCGATGTCGTGTCCTACCTCGAATGGCTCGGG
>CAWUIX010000183.1:0-5555 GCA_963922395.1 uncultured Rhodobacterales bacterium
TCGAGACCGTCCCGGTAAACCAATCCCAATCGGCCTCGCGCATGGCGTCAGAACGCGCGTCCTCTGCCTTGATGGGATCGTCGATGATCAGGACATCGCCGCCTTTGCCCGTCAGCGCCCCGCCAACCGAGGTTGCAATGCGACCCCCGTTTTGTGTTGTCACCAATTCTGCGACGGAGGCTTTCTTAGGATCAATCAGAAGGTCCGGGAAGGTTGCCCGAACCCAGTTCGCGTCCATCAAACGGCGCGCGTCGCGGCTGAAGCTCTCGGCCAGGCTGGCCCCATAGCTCATTGTAATGATCCGAAGGCTGGGATTGCGACCAAGCATCCAGACCGGGAAGGCGACACTTGCGCAATGGGACTTCAAATGGCGCGGTGGCATCAGGATCAGAAGGCGCTTCACCTCGGCCAGCATGACGCGCTCGAGCTGGTAGCAGATGGCCCGGATACGGTGCCCATAGTGGAAGCGCACACCGGGTCGAAGCTCGTAGAAGCTGCGCTCTACGAAAGCAATCAGACTATAATAGTAGAGCGCGCGGAGGATCTCAGAAGCGGGATGCATCATCGTCCTCCTCCTCATAGTCTCGAGGCTCGGGCCGGTTCTGCTCCTGCATTTCCGCCTCAGCCTGTTCGACTATTCCCATCCAAACGGCCCGAGTGCGCAGCACGATGATATTGCCGGGTGTGATCATGAGCCTCGGCGCGACAGCCTCTGTAGCCTCACCGCGGTTGATCATGTCGGTGATGTATCTCACCGAGGGCTGAGCTCCTTTCATGGCCTTCTGGAAGACCGCGTATATCATCGCCTCATCGCGCGGCATTGTGATGGATTCTCCATTGAACTGGAGAGATACTTCCTCGCCAGCCACCCTCGCGAGTTTGGACTGCAGCGACTCTGCTTTCTTGCGTTTGCCTGACGGGTTTCCGGATTGCCCCTTCTTCCATTGGGTGTTTTGTGGCGGCTTGCCGTAGCCGACCTCGTAGTTGCCGAGAGTATCCTTGGTCATCAGAAGTCTCCTTCGTCATAGGCACCGGCATCGGACACGCGCTCACGCCGCATCTCCGAACCAGATGCATCACCGGATGCCCGCACTTGCTCTATCGCGTCGAACGTCTCTCCTGTCGCTTTGTGAATGGCCTCGGCTCCGGTCATCTCCTGCCAGCGGCGGATCGCGACATCGACATAGCGAGGGTCAATCTCGATCCCGAGGCACCGCCGCCTGGTTCGCTCCGCAGCGAGGAGCGTGGTGCCGGATCCGAGGAACGGATCAAACACCAGCTCCCCCGACGCGGTCACGTCGAGCAGCGCGTCCATGACCATCCGGATCGGCTTGGCGGTGGGATGAACGGTGTGATCATCGTCCGGGTCAATCGCCCCGCCTGTCGCCCCAGCGTAGTGCCAGACATTTGAGCGGTTCCTCCCAAAGACTCCAAGCTGCACATTGTTCATATGCTTGGCACCGGGTTTCCGGGCGACGAAGACGAACTCGTGCTGGCTTCGGTAGACGCCGCCCATGCCCGCATTTGCCTTGACCCAGTCGCAGATGTTCAGCATCTCGAGGTCGAGCGCCTTAAAGGCCTGTGTCATCTCGGCAATATGGCGCCAATCGATACAGGCGAAGATGACCCCGCCTGGGCGTAAGGCGTCTCTGGCGTTGCCGAGCGTCTCAACAAGGAACGCGACGAAGTCCTCTCTCGGCATTTCGCCGCTTGCTTCAGCGAACTCGTTGAAGCCGGCCTTGGCAGATCGGACATTCCCGCTGATCTTTGTGTCATAAGGAGGATCTGTGAAGACGGCATCGACGAACCTGTCACCAAGCAGGTCAAGGATCGCGCCGCCTTCACGCGCCGAGCCGCACCAGATCTGGTGGGCGCCCAGGATCCAATAGTCACCTGGACGGCTGACCGCCGGTCCCTCCGCATCAATGCTGTCAATGTCGTCGACCGGGTCCGCGTCGTCGCCCGCACCGAAGCAAATCGCATCAATCTCAGGCGGCTCAAAGCCCGGGAACTCGAGATCGCTCGTGAGCTCGATCAGCTCGTTTATCTCGATGTGCAGCGCATCCTGATCCCACTCGCCGCGCTCTTGGAGGCGGTTCAGAGACAAGGCAAGGCGGCGGATCTCCGTGTCGGGAAGGTCATCGACCAGAATGCAGGGGAGGTTTTCAGCGTCGAGCAGGCGCGCCGCCGCCAGCCGGGCGTGGCCGTCCAAAACCTCGTAACGCTCTCCCCCCGGCACCTGTTGCACAAGGATCGGAATGCGGAACCCGAAGCGCTTGATCGCGCGAAAGACCGCCGCCTCCTGCCGCTTCAAGGCCTTGCGCACCCGCCGCGGGCGCGCATCAATCAAGTTCACGGCGATCCACACGAAGGTAAGATCTCGGAAGAGGTCGTTCTGGCCCATTTGCTGACTTGCAGGCGGGGACGGATCGGCCGGAGACGCCGGAAGCGGTTCCGGTTTCTGGGCATTATTGGTTTTAGTTGGCATGGGTACCTCCATGGCGCGCGTTGCGTGACGATGGGATGGAGGCAGGGATCCCGTAGGCGGACTCCGGCCGGACCATTCATCAAGTTGTGCCATCAGGTTTTCGGACCCGAGGCGTCCTTATCCACGGGAAGTGGCTCTTATAGACTCATAGAGCGGGCGATCTGTCAACACCTAACTTATTGATATAGTTGACGAACGCTCTGCTCGGTCGTTAGCTCTTCGTCAACCACGACCAAGGGACTGGACTTCTCTTGCAAAGCGAGCGTCAGTGGTGCCGCGCCCGGTTTGTCGGGCGTGCCTCGGTAGGGCCGGCAGGATGTCGGCCCCCAAAAAACCCGAGGAGACCACCATGTCCAAATCACCTAAACCTACGGAGACCAAGGCTGCACTTCTACGTCGGATGCTTGCCCGCAAGTCAGGCGCAGATATCGCCACGCTTCAGGAGGCCACAGGCTGGCAACCGCACTCCGTGCGGGTGGCCCTGAGCGGTCTCCGCAAGGCGGGGTACACAATCGATCGCAGTCCGCCGAAGACCGGAGGCGGACCGTCGGTCTATCGGATCACCGCAGCACCGGTTGCGCCTTGAGGCTGCCCTCAGTCTCAGAGATTGAGGCCATGGACCGGGCGGCGCTCATCGCCGCCTGGTCCCAGGTCTTTGAGGATCCGGTTTCGAAAGGCCTGAGTAGACCCCCCCCTGCGGCGCTTCCTCACCTTCGAGGTGCAGGCACGCCGCTACGGCGGTTTGCCGAAGGGGTTCTTGGAGGATCTCGAACGGCGGGTGTCTGGTTCAGCGAAGCCCTCTGCTCCACATCTCAAACCTGGCGGCCAGCTCCTGCGGGAGTGGAACGGGGTCACCCATCGGGTAGATGTTCTTGAGAATGGCTACCGCTGGAACGGGGAGACTTACAGATCCCTCTCTGCAATCGCCCGCGCCATCACCGGAGCAAGGTGGTCAGGACCACGGTTCTTCGGGCTGAAGGAGAGGTTTTGATGGCCCGCGCCAAGATCCGCTGTGCGATCTACACACGGAAGTCTTCCGAAGAAGGCCTAGACCAGGGCTTTAACTCCCTTGACGCCCAGCACGAGGCTTGCGTGGCTTACATCGCCAGCCAGAAGCACGAGGGGTGGATCCTCGCGAAGGACCGCTTCGACGATGGCGGGGTCTCGGGCGGCACCCTCGACCGCCCTGCCCTCGCCCGGCTCCTTGCAGAGATTGCCGCTGGCCGCGTCCAGATGGTCGTGGTCTACAAGATCGACCGGCTGACCCGGTCGCTGGCGGACTTCGCCAAGCTCGTCGAGCAACTCGAAGCGGCGGGCTGTTCATTCGTCTCCGTCACCCAGGCCTTTAATACCGCCTCCTCCATGGGGCGGCTCACGCTCAACGTGCTGCTGTCCTTCGCCCAGTTCGAACGCGAGGTCACAGCCGAACGGATCCGCGACAAGATCGCCGCCTCGAAGAAGCAGGGGATGTGGATGGGAGGTGTTCCGCCGCTTGGCTACGATCCCCATCCCGATCCAAAGGTCCGAGAACTGGTCGTCAACGAAACCGAGGCGGCGACTGTGCGGACGCTCTTCGAACTCTATGAGGTGCACGGCAATATCTCGCATGTCGAACACACAGCAGTTGAGGCAGGCCTGCGTTCGAAGCGCCATCAATTCCGCTCCGGCCGGGAGCAGGGAGGCGGCGCCCTCTCCTCAGGACAGATCCAAAAGATCCTCACAAACCCAGTTTATCGCGGGAAGATCCGGCATAAGGACAAGACCTGGCCCGGGCGCCATTCGGCGATCATAGATGAAGAGCTATGGACCAGCGTCCAGGAGAAGCTGCAGGCCGCCTCAAGGCGGAAGCGCGGGCGGCGATCAGACGCCGAGACCTCGCCGCTTACTGGCAAGCTCCGGGACGAGACCGGCGATCGTTTGACCCCGACCCACTGCGTCAAGGACGGGAAGCGCCATCATTACTACGTTTCGAACCGATTGATCTCCGGCGGGCCTGATCCTACTGGCTGGCGCCTGCCTGGTTACAAGCTCGAGGCGCTCGTCGCAAACACCGTCGCCGATCACATCGCACAGGCGACGACCGAGCATCGGCTCCAGGCGATGCCCGATCTTCGGGCAAATCCGGATCTCCTTTTTGCTGCGCGCGACTTGCTGCGCACGCTCCGTGCCCGCGAGACCGAAACGCTCCGTCGCATCCTCACACGTGGCACCATCGCTCCACGGAAGATACGGCTCGATCTTGATCCCGCCGCTCTCGCCGAGGCCCTGCGCCTCTCGGTCGACGACCTGTCATCGGCGCTTGTTCAAGTTTCGACGCCGGTCCATCTCCGCCGCCGTGGCATCGAAGCAAAGCTTGTGGTTGGTTCACCGAAGCCCGAGCCAGATCCCGTGCTCCTACGCACGCTGGCGGACGCCCATCGCTGGGTTGCCGACCTGAGGATGGGCACGCCGCTTGGTGCGATCGCCCAGGAGGCCGGCAAGGACGAAGGGTTTGTTCGCAAGCGGATCCGCCTGGCCTTCCTGACCCCAAAAATCCAGCGCGCGATCGTTGACGGCAGCCTCCCACCAGAGTTCACCTTGCGCCAGATCCTGCGACAGCCGATCCCGCTCGATTGGCAGGATCAGGAGCGGCTCTACGGTATCTGACGCGGGTCCGGGCAGAGGCTTAGTAGCTTTTCACACGCCTTCCCCGCTCCGCATCCAAAATTCCCTGCTCATTCCCTGCTCAACCGTGCAGGGAATTGCATCCTAAGCCACTGATAAAGAGCAGATATTCCGTGCCGAGAAGCCCGGGAAACGACAATATCCACAAAAATTCCCTGCAAATTCCCTGCGAGCAGGGAAATTCCGGTCAAAACCGGACCCGCAGATGCAGCCGACAGAGACCCATCGCGGTTTGCGAGGGGAAACAGTCTCTCAGGCGCGTCTCCCAAGTAAAGGCAAACGCGTAAGATACGGAAAAGTCGCCAGGAAAATCGAGGTTTCTCCACACGATATCAATGCGTTGGGTCGCTGGCGGAGAGACAGGGATTCGAACCCTGGGACCGCTCTCACGGTCAACGGTTTT
>CAWUIX010000184.1:0-5530 GCA_963922395.1 uncultured Rhodobacterales bacterium
AGCCGGATACAGTAGGTGATCCCATCGAACAGGGCTTCGCCATTCAGTACCGCCCAGTTGAAGAACGCCTCAACGCCATCGATGCTCACCAGCCGGATATCGGGATCGGTCGGGAAGTCCGACAGGAGCGAGAACCGCCCCGGAAAGCTGTAGTGCATCATCGCGGTGATCACGATCACCGCCATGAACAGGGCCGAGAACACGATCTGTGGGGTCGGCAAGCCGGAACGGATGGTCCGGTCGCTCAACCAATCGGAAAACCGCGCCTCAAGGGCCGTGTTCGCGACCATCGCTTGCACCGCTTTCACGAGCAAGAGGACCGCAAACCCGGTCAACGCAATGGTCGGGCCCTCCGCCGCCAGGGCCTCTGCCTCGGCCCGGATGCCACCGATATTCGCCTCCAGGGACTCCACCGTTCGGCGAAACGCCTCCACCCGGTCAGACCCGCTCTCAATCGCCGCCTCCAATTGCTGGCGGCGCAATTCAAGCGTTCCCTCGATCGACGCGATGCGCTCCATCGCATCCGCCGCGAGATCCCCGAACAGGCCTCTCGCAATCTGCACCAGCGCAAGGGCCTCGATGATCAGAAACGGAAGGGCCCAACTCCAGAGGCCACGAGCGCCGAACCAGACCGGACCGAACAACCCGGCAAAGACGTTCAGCGTCGGGGTGAACCGAGATGAGGCACCGATCTTATCGAACATCCGGATGTAGTACTCGGGGTTCGTCTGAACGAAGGTCCGAATGTTCTCGCGACGCTCCTCGGCATAGGCCTGTGCGGCCTCGCTTTCCGTGTCTTCGAGGGGGTTAACGCCTAGATCCGTCATGATACTTCGGTTCCTTCAATGACAGTCTTGAGCAGGTCGGAGCGGGTAATGACCCCGACATCCTGCCCCTTGTCCTGCACGACAATCGGGTTGTCATCGTCGATCGCCAGATTGATCAGCGCGCTCAATGTCTCGTCCTCGTTGACGCGTGGGGTGTCTGCAGGAAGCCCGCCATTTTTGGCGGTGAAAGCCTCCAGCGGCTGCATCACCGCATGGGCATGAACGACCTTCAGGCGCGAAATACCGGCGACGAAATCCGCGACATAGTCGTCAGCTGGTTCCATGACGATGTCTTCCGCCGTCCCGATCTGAACCATCTTGCCGTCGCGCATGATGGCGATCCGGTCCCCGATCCTTACAGCCTCGTCCAGATCGTGGGTGATGAAGATCGTCGTCTTTTTGAGGATCTTACTCAGGCGAATGAATTCGTCCTGCAACTGCCGCCGGATCAACGGATCAAGCGCCGAAAACGGCTCATCCATCAAAAGGACATCGGGGTTCGCAGCCAGCGCCCGCGCCAGTCCAACCCGCTGCTGCATGCCCCCCGACAGTTCATGCGCATACTTCGAGCCCCAGGCCCCAAGTTCCACGATGTCGAGGATCGCCGCCGCCTGGCGCATGCGCTCATTTTTGGGCACCCGCCGGATCTCCAGTGGCATCGCCACATTGTCCAGAACCGACCGGTGCGGCATCAGCGCGAAGTTCTGGAACACCATCCCGATTTTCTGATTGCGAAACCGCTGCAACTCACCCGGGCCAAGGGCCATAACGTCAGTGCCTTCGATTTCGATCTTCCCGGCAGTGGGTTCGAGCAACCGGTTGAAATGGCGGACAAGGGTGGACTTACCACTCCCCGACAGTCCCATGATGCAGAAGATTTCGCCGCGATTGACCGAAAGGCTCACGTCAGCCACGCCGACAACCGCGTTGAACTCTGCCAGAACCTCCGCTTTCCCAAGCCCCTTCTCGCGGATCGCGGACAGCGCCGCTTTGGCATTCGTGCCAAAGATCTTCCAGACATTGGAGATCTCGATGACGGTTTCATCGGTCATATCGAGGGGTCCTCAGCGTGAGCGGAGCCACGTGGCGCGACGACAATCGCCGCGCCACAGATCTTTAACGAAGCGTCAGTGGCTTAGAGGCCGAGCCAGCTGTCAACGCGATCGGTGTTCGCGTTCACCCACTCTTCTGCAACCTCTGCCGGTTCGCGGCCATTTGCACTGATCTCGAAAGCCAGTTGGCTCACGTCGTCGGCCGTCAAAGCAAAGTTCGCAAAGAACTCGGCAATGGCCGGCGAGCGATCGACAAGCGAGTTGGACCAGGCGATCTGAACGTCTTTCAGCGCGTCTTTCGTCGCAACCATGGACTTGTCGTACCAGTCGGCATCGTCCGACGGCTGAACCATGACGTACTTCTCAGGATCAAAGGTCGGCTCCGTCAGCATCCGAACGTCGAACATGAACCAAACGGCATGCGGCTTGTAGCAGTAGAAGGCGTACCCTTCCCCCTTGGCGATGCTGTCCTTAATGCGCGCGGTCTTCACGCTCTCTTCCGCACGGATTGGCTCAACAAAATCGAGGAGCCCGTAGTCACGGGTCTTTACCTCGTTGACGTTAGCGGATGCCCAGCCCGGCGCACCGATCCACATCTCGCCCAGGCCATTGCCGTCGCTGTCCATCAGCGCCGCAACGTCGGGACGGCCAAGATCCGCGATGTCCGTGATGTCATTCGCCGTGCCAAAGTCTTCGGTCACGCAGAAGCCCTGATTGCCCTGGTAAGGGTTCGACGACAGGGTGACTGTACCTGCCTCATCCACGTACTTTTTGGTGAAGCTTTCCTGGTTCGGCAGCCAGACGTCAGGATGGACGTCGATATCGCCCTTGCCTTGATCCATCGCCTGGAAAATCGTCGCGTTGTTCCCAGGAACATAATCAACCGAGCCGCCAATCCGCGACTCGACCACCTCACCAAGGAGATAGGCAATCGCCTGAGCGCCCGTCCAGGACGGTACACCAATCTTCACTTCTTCCGCGGCCAAAGCGGGCAGCGCCACGAGGCTTGCCGCCGCTGCAAGACCAAGCGTCTTGAAACTTGTTTTCATTGATTTTTCCTCTGTTGGAGCGCGCCGGAGAGCGGCGTCAGTTCTGAGCTTCTTGGGTTCTGTGGCGCTCGTCGCTTTGGACACTCGCCCTCGCATCAGATGCGATCAGCCGAGCAGGTCACGGGGCCCCAGGATCCATGGAAAAGTCTAGGGGAAAGGATTTTCCAGAGGCCAATTCGAACATTTCATCAAACTATTCGAATTTTGCATACATTCGCTTAGGGTCGCCAATACACACCTGCGCGCAAAGGATCGCCCCATGGATCTCAACTGGCTCAACGACTTTGAATGCCTCGCGAGAACGCTCAACTTCACCCGCGCCTCAGCGGAGCGGAACATCACGCAGTCCGCTTTTAGCCGCAGAATCAAAGCGTTAGAAAGCTGGGTCGGCCTTCCTCTCGTCAACCGCGACACCTACCCCGTCCAGTTGACGGAAGCGGGAAAGCAATTCTTGCCCGTGGCGGCAGAGATCATTGGCCAATTGACGGACACGCGCCAGACCATGCGAGACGCCGATCGCGGCGACCGCCGATTCATCCGGTTCTCCTCGCTTCACACGATTTCGGCGAATTATTTGGCACGGCTCATCGAAATGATGCAGCAGGAAATCCCCGAACTCCGGACGCGGGTCATCTCCGATTCCTTAAGCACATGCTGCGATCTTCTTGCGACCGGCGCCGTCGACATCCTGTTCTGCTATTATCACCACGCCGTCTCGCCCGTGATTGATGAGGCGATCTTCACCCGAAAGGACGTCGAGACGGACCGCCTCTTGCCAGTAGCCGCGGCGAAACCGGCCAATGCAATGAACTGGGATCTCTCCACCCCCGGGGCGCCACCTATCCCTTATCTGGCCTACGAGCGATCCTCCTTCCTCGGAATGGTTGTCGAAGACACCGTCGGCAAGCGCGCCCTGAACGCCGAGACAATCTACGTGGACAGCCTGGTCGACACCATCAAACGCCGCGTTCTGAACGGTGGTGGCTTTGCCTGGCTTCCTGAAACAGCCGTCGCAGCAGAGCTTGCCGACGGAACGCTGGTTCTCGTCGGTGACGAGGACTGGAGCACGCAGTTGTCGATCTCCGCACTGGCGAATGCCTCGACCATCGACCCATCCGCCGAGGCGGTTTGGGAACGCCTTTAGACCAATGACTAGGCACCTGCCCCTTTTTCGAACGCAACGATGGCTTCGACCAGCACATCGAGCGTGTCCACTGCACGGGCATCCGGCGCGACACTCTCCGCGACAAGCGAAAACTCAGAACAGGCGATCAACTGAAACGCGCCGCCCGCCTGACACAGGCTTTCTGATCCCTGCCTGAGCGCCCGTCTCGCCCCGTCGCTTGGCCCGGTCACCTTTATTTCGCGAATGGCGGCAAGCAGGGCATCCTCCTCATCCGGCCAAACAGCCGCTAACCCGCGCCGCTCAAACGCCTTGTCGAAGAGGCGCGCCAATCGAACAGCCGGCGAGGCAAGCATCCCAACACGACCACCCGCCCCCAGGACCGACGCTGCATGATCCGCAGACAGCTCAACCATGTTGAGAAACGGGATGCGCGCGGCCCCCACAATTGCGTCCGCATAGCGGTGCGCCGTGTTGCAAGGCATCGCAAGCGCCGCCGCTCCCGCCGCCTCCAACCTCTGCGCCATGGCGGCCAGTGTCGGCGCCGGACTTTCACCGGTTCCCTCCAGGAGATGCGCGATCCGCGACGGCACTTGCGGGTTCATATCGACAAGAAGGGGAATGTGATCAACGTCGTCTTGCGCGGGCACCACATCAATCAGCTTCCGCTGCAGCAAAACGGTGGCCTCAGGGCCCATCCCGCCAAGGATCCCAATGGGCGCTCGACGGCCCGTCTTCGCGATCTGTGCGCCCGCAGAGTTTGTCATCGAAGCCTCCCGATGCCGCTAGATGGCACGAGGCGGACCCAAAGGTCCAATGGCTTCAGCGAGCTGAATGGGATGCACACCAAGGCGCCTAAGCGGCAACCGACCCCACACCGAAGCCACGCTTGGAAAAGCGGATCAGGATCAGGGCACTCCCGGTGACCGAATGGTTTTCCAACGTCTCCGCCAAACACCCGAGCTCGGTTTGCAACAAACGCTCTTTCGGCGTCGAAACATTCGCCGCCACATCGACGAGCGTGTCCGCGGGGGCGCCCCGCGCCTGCAACTCGGCTGAGATCTGACCGGCTGCACGGACCCCCATATAGATCGCTAGTGTCGTGCCCGGTCGCACATGGCTCGCCCAATCCGGCGCGGGATCACCCGGTCGACAGGTTCCGGTCGCAAAGACAATCGTGTCGGTCTCACCCCGTTCCGTCAGGCTACGCCCGAGCGAGGCACCCGCGGCACTCGCCGCTGTCACGCCCGGCACAATCTCGACTGGAACACCGGCATCCGCCGCAGCACCAATCTCCTCCGTTGCGCGGCCAAAGATCGACGGGTCACCGGATTTCAGCCGCACAACGCGCCGACCCTTCCGCGCCTCGGCGGCAATCAGCGCGCAGATCTTATCCTGCGGCCAGGCACAGGCGCCCACATCCTTGCCCACGCACACCCGCTCCGCATCCCGACGCGGTAGCTCCAGAACGTCCGGGTC
>CAWUIX010000185.1:0-5501 GCA_963922395.1 uncultured Rhodobacterales bacterium
GGTGTCGTTCCTGTCGCCCCCGTTTGGTCCTGCCGCGTTCTACCTCAAAACGGTGGCGCCGCCGCATATCTCGCTGACTGACATCTTCAAAGGCTTTCTGCCATTCATCTGCATTCAGCTTCTGGCGCTTTCGGTGCTTCTGATCTGGCCGCCGATCGTCGAAGTTTTGCTCGACTAGGAACCTTGCTTTGCTCACCAACGCCCAAGTCCGTCAGTTCCGAGACCACGGGTATCTTGTGGTCGAGGCGTTGCTGGATGAGGAGACGCTGGGGCCCGTTCGAGGTGAGTATAGTGATCTCTTAAATAGTCTTTATTCGGATTGGTCGGAATCTGGGAATTTGCCGGTGGTCGGAAGCTTCGAAGAGCAACTGATTGCGGCCTATCGGGCCGGGTTCGATTGGTTTCAGCCGATGGACATATCCCTTCCCGGAGATAGGATTCAGGCGGACACGCCGATGCATTTTGGCCCGGCCGTCTTTGATCTGGTGACGGCGCCTGCAATCCTGGACGTTGTGGAGGATCTGATCGGGTCGGAAATCACGTCCAATCCTATCCAGCACGTGCGTATCAAACCACCATCCCGCGAGCTGGATGCGGACGAAGTGCGCGCGCATGTGGGCGGGACCGATTGGCATCAGGATCGAGCGGTTGCTTTGGAGAGTGCCGACGCAACGGACATGGTGACTGTTTGGGTCGCTGTAACCGATGCAACGATCGAGAATGGGTGTCTGCAAGTGGCGCCCAAATTGGCGGAAGAGATCCTGCCGCACTGCCCCTATCGGCAAACCGCGATTGCGGAGGGCTTCCTTGATAAAGGCGCCGGTGTTCCACTGCCGGTGAAGGCAGGTGGGATCATCCTGATTGATCCCATGCTGCCGCACGCTTCCTTGGTCAATCTATCGGACGGCATTCGGTGGTCGTTCGATTTGCGCTACAGCCGCACGGGGCAGCCCACGGGGCGTGAGCACTTTCCGGAGTTTGTTGCGAGATCGAGATCGGCGCCGGAAACGGAACTGCGCGATTGGAAGGTGTGGAAGTCCATGTGGGAGTCGACCCGAGCCCGGCTGGCGGAGGAGCCGCATATCGAGATCCATCGGTGGAGTTCATCCGCGCCGGTTTGCGCATAAACGAGGGCGAGGTCAGATCCATGAGCGTCATTCGCGCCGGTTTGATTGGGGACCACATTGGGGAATCCCGGTTGTCTCGCGCGCTTGCCCTGTTGGCGGAACAGCATGGGATGACGCTTGAATTTGAGATGATTGATACCGGAGAGATTCACGGGTTTGAGTTTGATGCCTATGTGGACGGGATTCAGGCCGCCGGTTGGTCCGGTGTCACCATTACCCATCCTTGGAAGACGCATGCGGCGCATTATGCGGGCGCGGAGATGGATGCGGAGGTTCAGGGCTTAGGCGCTGCGAATACCTTGATCTTTCAGCCTGACCTCAAGGGCTATAACACGGATTTCACGGGCTTCGTTGAGGCCTGGCGAGTGAACATGCAGCGCCTGCCCGGTCGAGTTGCGATGGCCGGCGCTGGCGGGGTTGCGCGGGCGATTGCACCGGCGCTCCTTTTCCTCGGCGCCTCCGAGATCGTCGTCTGGGATCAGGACGTGAAGCGCGCGCGAACGCTTGTCGATGCGCTCGGCCCTAGGGCGCGCACCTGCATGATAGAGGACAGCCCGTCCGCCATTCGATCTGCGGATGGTCTGGTCAACGCGACGCCCATGGGGATGGGATATCGTGGAGGAACAGCATTTGATCCTGATTTGATTGGGCCCCAGAGTTGGGTTTTCGACGCCGTTTACACGCCAACCGAAACCCCATTTCTGAAAGATGCGCGCGCTAAAAGGCTGAGAGCACTAACTGGCTTCGATCTCTTCTCGTACATGGCGCTGAATTCCTTCGAGAAGTACAGCGGCCACGCACCTGACCGGGAGACCGCTATCCCGCTGATCGCTCAACTTCGACCTAACGATAAGGCGAGCGCGCATGCCTGAATGTCTTACGCCACAGGAGATCGAGACGTACCGGGAGACAGGGTATCTGGTTCTTGAGAACAGGGTCCCACCTTCAGTGCTCTCCGAGCTTCGCGACGAGATCCGCCGCTTCGAAGAGGAGGCCCGGAGCCTGACGTCATCGAATGAGCGGATCGATCTAGAGGACAGCCATACACCGAGCGCGCCGCGCGTGCGGCGGATCAAGCTTCCGCATACGATCAGCCCGCCAGCCCAGGACCTTATGACAAGTGACGCGATCCTGGCGCCGGTTCGCGATCTCATTGGACCCGACCTGCGACTTCACACAACAAAGCTGAATCTCAAGTCGGCCGGGCACGGAGCAGCGATTGAATGGCATCAGGATTTTGCGTTTTACCCACATACAAACGACGACCTCCTCGCCGTTGGCGTCATGATTGACGATATGGCCGAAGAGAACGGGCCTTTGATGGTCTTCCCCGGCACGCATACCGGGCCCATCTTTGATCATCATCAGGATGGAGTCTTCGTCGGGGCGATGTCCTTGGACCGGTCCGGCCTAAGCCCGAGGGACGCAGTCTCTTTAACGGGAGCAGCAGGATCGATCTCGATCCATCATGCGCGAATTGTGCATGGCTCTGCCCTGAACACCTCATCGCGCGATCGGCGTGTCCTGTTTTACGAGGTGATGTCCGCCGACGCCTTCCCGATCATGGGAAGCATGACAAAGTTTGCAGACATTCAGGACTACGACTCTCGGATGCTCTGCGGGTCCCCTTCAATTGAACCTCGATTACGCCCGATCCCGGTGCGGATCCCAGAGCCGCAGCCGGGTGCAGCGGGTTCGATCTATGAGGTCCAGAGCGGGCTGAGGGATCGCTCATTTGAGAAACTATAGGGAGATGAGCAGATGACATTGCCATCCATTGGATTCATCGGTCTTGGCCTCATGGGAGCTGCGATGGTGGGTCGCCTTCAGGACAAAGGCTATTCCGTCACGGTCATGGGGAATACCACCCGCCACCGGATTGATGCGGCGGTGGCGCGCGGGGCGGTTGAGGCGCCAACGGCCAAGGCTCTGGCGGAGGCATCCGACATCGTGATGCTGTGCATGGGGACATCGGATCACGTGGAATCGAGAATGCGCGGGCCCGACGGCGTCATCGAGGGGCTTCGCGACGGCACCGTTGTCATTGACTTTGGAACGTCTCTGCCCTCTTCGACAAAGTCATTGGGTGCGCTCGTTGCCGATCAAGGTGGGGTCTACATGGATGCGCCGCTGGGACGCACGCCAGAGCATGCCAAGGACGGTCTTCTGAACATCATGGCGGCTGGTGATAAGGATGCGTTCGAGCGTGTGAAACCCGTGTTAGAGGATCTTGGGGAGAACGTCTTTCATTTAGGGGCGCTTGGGACCGGACATACGATCAAACTGATCAACAACTTCTTTGCCATGACCACGGCCAATGCGATGTCGGAGGCGTTTGCCATGGCGGATAGCGCCGGCGTCTCGCGTCAGGCGGTTTACGATGTGATGTCTGCCGGACCGCTGCATTCCGGAATGATGGATTTTGTGGCGGATTATGGGTTGCGCGGTGATCCGGAACGGCTCGCCTTTTCTATTCAGAATGCCTCTAAGGATGTCGGGTACTATCGCCGCATGGCAGAGGATCTCGGGGCGGACACCATCATGTCGGCCTGTGCGGACACGGCTCTGCGGGCCGCAATCGACGACGGTCGTGGGGATGACCTTGTGCCGAAACTCATCGACTTCTATTCGGCTCGGTTTAAGGCGTGACATCCCCCACTCGGATAGCAGCGATTGGGGAGGCAATGGTGGAACTGTCCATCGCCAGTGTTGATTCCGCGTCCGCGGCCATTGGGTTTGCGGGCGATACGCTCAACACCGCGATCTATCTGAAGCGCTCTGCGCCGGAGACGGAAGTATCCTATGTGACGCGGCTTGGCGCAGATGGGCTTTCTGATCGGATGGTGTCCATGATCCGCGAGGAAGGCATTCGAACCGATTTGATCGGGCGCGATCCTGATCGGCTTCCGGGGCTGTACGCGATATCCACCGATGACGCGGGTGAACGCTCGTTCATGTATTGGCGTGCAAACTCGGCTGCGCGAGATCTGTTCTCGCTTGGGGAGCCGGAGATCAAGCATCTCAGTCAGTTTGGCGTCGTCTACTTCTCGGCTATCTCACTAGCCGTATTGGCGACTTCGGCACGTGAGCGTCTTCTGGAGTGGCTGCCGAGCTATCGTGAGAGCGGAGGAATCGTGGCGTTCGATTCCAACTACCGTCCATCGCTTTGGCGCGATCAAGCCGAAGCACAGGCGACGGTTGAGGCGGTTTGGAAGAATACGGACATCGCCTTGCCTTCGCTTGATGACGAGATGGCGCTTTTCGGTGATCAAAGTGAAGCAGAGGTCTTGGATCGGCTTTGGCGGTTCGGCGTGAGGTCGGGCGCCCTCAAGCGGGGGCACATGGGCCCCCTGCCCTTGGATCGCTCACCAGTTATCGAAGAGTTTGGTTCGGTCGCGGAGGTTGTGGATAGCACCGCGGCCGGAGATAGTTTCAACGGTGGGTACCTTGCAGCACGGCTTCGAGGGCGCCCTGAAGGGGCGTGCCTCCTCGAAGGGCATGCGCTGGCAAGCAGGGTCATTGGGGTCCGTGGTGCCATACTGCCAAGACCTCGTGAGGTTTCAGAGATCGCGTCATGAAGGCTCGCAGGTTTGATGGCCTGCCTGAAAGGCCCGGCAATCTATTTGAGACTTTCACATTGGGTGGGTTCATTGTGCCCCCCTTTACAACCGGCGCGGGGTTCGATTTGTCCGGCAGATCGGCAATCAGGTGAAGGAGAGCCTTATGCAGACCATCGAAGGGTTCGACCGGATTGGCGAGGAAAACGCATTCTCGGTGCTCGCGCGCGCAGCTGAGCTTGCCCGAGGCGGGATGGACGTCATCAACCTAGGGATTGGTCAGCCGGATTTTCCGACGCCGCCGAATATCGTTGAGGCCGCCGTGAAAGCCCTGCGTGATGGAGAACACGGGTATACGCCGGCGACCGGGATCTTACCGCTCCGGGAGGCCGTCGCCGCCGATCTTCACAGCCGGTATGCGGCAGACGTATCGCCCGATCATGTCCTGGTCGTGCCTGGCGGTAAGATCACGATGTTCGCTGCCATCCTGATGTTCGGGGAACCGGGTGCTGAGATCCTTTATCCTGACCCCGGGTTCCCGATTTACCGGTCTATGATTGAGTTCACCGGGGCGCGGCCCGTGCCCGTTCCTATTCGCGAAGAGAATGGCTTTGCCTTTTCTGCAGATGAGCTCTTGTCGCTCGTCACGCCCAAAACCCGGCTGGTGATCCTCAACTCACCGGCCAATCCGACCGGTGGTGTGACGCCTAAAGCGGAGGTTGATGCGCTCGTGAGCGGGTTAATGGCGCACCCCGAGATTGCCGTACTGTCGGACGAGATCTACGACCGGATCCTTTACGACGGTGAGGAGCATGTC
>CAWUIX010000186.1:0-5480 GCA_963922395.1 uncultured Rhodobacterales bacterium
AATAGGCGCGGCTGGCCGCGCGGGCATCTGTCATCATGAAGGGCAGTTCGAACACTTCCGTGCGCGGGAAGCGGCCGGGCGTATAGCCCACCACGGTCCAGACGATGTCGGCCACACCGTCGATGGCCTGATCCATCAGTTCCGGCGGACGGCCGCCAAGCTGCATCGAGGGGAAGCGGTCCACCTTGATGCGGCCTTCGGAGGCCTCTTCAACGTTGTCGGCCCAGACGTCGAGCACGAGTTTCGGCACGTTGGCCTGCGCTGGCAGGAACTGGTGCAATTTGAGGGTGACGTCCTGCGCGAAAGCAGCGGTGGACAGTAGTCCGGCGGCGAGTGTCGCGCCCGCAAGACGCAACACAGGTCTGCGTGAGATCATGATCGATCCTCCCTAGTGATCGAAGGGGCGCGGTTGATCCGCGCGCCCATAAATTCAGATGGCGCAAACGTTCACCAAGGTCCGGCTTTCGTCAATGGCCATTCAGTCGCATGCTGACTTAGCTGTCAGTAAAGGCCGCCATAAGGGCCCGCGCTTCATCGATAAGCGCCTGACCATCAATCCCTTTTTCGTTCATATCGGCGACCCAGGCGTCGTAGACCGGCTGTGCCAGTTCGCGCCATTCGGCGACCTCCGCCTCGGGCACCGTGATCACGGTGTTGCCGAGATCGAGGGCGATTTCACGGGCCGGGGCGTCGGCCTCTTCCATTGTGGCGCCTGCGAAGATTGAGAATTCGAGACCTGAGTTTGCGTCGATGATGGCGCGGAGATCTTCGGGCAGGCCGTCGTAGACGCCTTTGTTCATCGCCAGGACGAAAGTGAGATTATAGAGCGCGGGACCTTCGAATTCGGTGTGGCTGTCCACGAGTTCCGGCACCTTGAGCGCGGTCGTCACTTCCCAGGGGATCGTGGCGCCATCGAGCACACCTTTGGAGAGGCCTTCGGGGATTTGCGTCACCGGCATGCCAACGGGCGTTGCGCCCACGCGTTCGAGAAGCTGGTTCACCATGCGGGAGCCGCCGCGGATCTTCAGCCCCTGCAAATCGCCGGGCGTCGCAACGGGAGCGTTGGTGTGGAGCATGCCGGGACCGTGGACCCAGGTTCCGAGGATTTTGACGTCCTTGAAATCCGCGTCCGCCATATGGGTTTCGAACATCTGCCAATAGGCCGAGGAGGCCGCTTTCGCCCCGTTGGTCATGAACGGCAGCTCGAAAACCTCGGTTTGCGGGAAGCGGCCCGGGGTGAAGCCGTTCACCGCCCAGACGATGTCGGCCACGCCGTCGACGACCTGGTCGATCAGTTCGGGGGGCCGTCCGCCGAGTTGCATCGAGGGGAAGCGTTCGATTTCGATCCGTCCGCCAGATGCGTCTTCGATGCCGTCGGCCCAGACGTCGAGAATGAGGCGCGGGACGTTGGCTTGTGCGGGCAGGAACTGGTGCAGGCGGAGCGTGACCTCCTGCGCGGTGGCCGGCAGGGCGATGAAGAGCGCTGCGGCGGCGAGGGGCAGTTTCAGCGAAAGGGACATTTCTTCCTCCAAGTCTTTCCAATTAAGCTATTGCTTTATCTTTATTTTCTGGTGTTCCCGTATCTGAGACCGTGGCGCCGTAGAGCCAGTCCAGGGCGTCGTACCATTGGTCCGGTGTCTTGGCGGCCATGATGCTGTTGCGCAGCTCGGCATGCGCGCCGTCGGGGTGGTAGATGTGGGTGCCGACCTCGCGCGAGGTCAGTTGAACCCGGGCGGTGCGGAGTTTGCGGCGGTCCGCGTAGTGGGTGAGCGCCTCTGAGATGTCGGGTGTTCCGGCCAGCGCCAGCGAGAGCGCGACCGCGTCTTCGAGCGCCATGCAGGCGCCCTGCGCCATGTACTGGAGCATCGGGTGGGCCGCGTCGCCGAGGAGTGCCACGCGGCCGTCAGTCCAGTTGGTCACCGGGTCGCGGTCGCAGAGGACCCAGAGCTTCCAGTCCTTGCCTTTTCGGATGATCTCTTGCGCGCGGGGGGCGACATGGTCGAAACCGCGCGCCACTTCGTCATAGTCCACCGGCTGGCCCGCAACGGGCTCGGGCGCGTCGTTGTGGTAGGTGACGACGAGGTTGAACTGTTTCCAGCCCGAGAGCGGGTAGTGGACGATATGGCAGCGGGGCCCGGCCCAGAGGGTCGCCGCATTCCAGCGGAGGTCTTCGGGCATCGCGTCGGTGGGGATGACCGAGCGATAGGTGGTGTGCCCTGAGACGCGGGGCGGGCCGTCCCCCACAAGCTGTGAGCGGACTGCGGACCAGAGGCCATCGGCGCCGATGAGGGCAGCGCCGGTGAGTGTTTCGCCGGTGGCGAGATAGGCGGTGACGGTTTCGTCGGTCTGGTCGTAGGCTTTTACGGCGGTGCCCGTGCGCAGGGTCACCAGAGGATGTGCCTCGCAGGCGCGCAGGAAGACCCCGTGGAGTTCGCCGCGATGGACGACGGCGTAGGGGTTGCCGAAGCGGGACCGGAAGGCGTCGCCCAGGGGGATGCGGGCGATTTCCTGGGCGGACAGCGCGTCCATGAGGCGGAGATTGTCGATGTAGACCGCCATCTTGCGGGCCTCCGGGCCGACACCCAGCGCATCGAAGGCGTGGAAGGCGTTTGGCCCCAATTGGATGCCGGCGCCAATTTCGCCGAGGCGGTCCGCCTTTTCGAGGACGAGCGAGGCAATCCCGTTTTGTGCCAGGCCGATGGCGGCGGCGAGGCCGCCGATGCCGCCGCCCGCGATCAGGACGGGTTGGGTCACCGGGGACGTTCTTCGTAATAGCCCAGCTTTTCCTGAAGCGGGCGGTCGTGGATGCGGATCATATGGCTGGTGGTGTTTGGGTGATGATCGATCTCGGCAAAGACCGGGGCCGTGAACGTGTCCTTGGGGCCCCAGGTGATCTGTTGCCCGTTTACGGTGGTCGTGCCTTCGCCGGAAATCACGTGGAAGGCCGCGGAGGCGGACCGGCGGGGTGGCGCGTGGTGCGTGCCTCCATTGAGGCGCATCGCGGTGAAGCCCATCGTGGGCAGGACATCTTCGCCGGTTTCGGGGTTGATGTAGTCAAGCTCGGCCAGATCGGTGCCGGTGACGGCGGCCATATTGTCGAGTGCCTCGCGCGTGCGCGTCCAAGGGTAGCGGATTTGGGGGTAGCGCGGTCGAGCGGCGGCGAGTGGTCGCGTGGGGGCAAGCCCGGCGGCACGGTATTCGACGACGCTGGCGTCCGGGCGGTTGCGGCGATCCTGAAGTTCGCCCTCTTCGGCGTAGGAGCCTTCGAGATAGACGAAGAGCGGCAGATCGAGCGCGTCGAGCCAGATGACGGGCGCGTCGCCGTCGTGGCCGTGGTCGTGCCATTCTCCGCCGGGCGTGAGGACGAGGTCGCCCTCTTCCATCGGAAGCTTTTCGCCGTTTACGACGGTAAACCCACCCTCTCCTTCGACCACGATGCGGACGGCGGAGGGTGTGTGGCGGTGGGCCGGGGCGCTCTCTCCCGGGAGGAGGAGCTGGAGGCCGAGGTAGATCGACGAGGTCGCCTGCATCGCGCCGGTCCCGCGCCCCGGATCGGAGAGAACAAGGACACGGCGTTCGGCTTTCTCCACCGGGGTCAGCTCGCCCGCCTGCAGAAGAAGAGGGCGCACAGCGGTGTAGTCCCAATAGCCGGGCTTCGTCACTGGTGCCGGCGCGCCGTGGGGCAGCACGTTGCGCATCATGGGCCAAAGCGGTGCAACGCCGGCCTTTGCCATGGCGTCGCGATAGTTTTGCGGCAGCTCTTCGAGCGTGCCGAGCGCCTCTGTCATGGGCTCTCCTCCCTTTTAGGTAGTATGCACACTATTTGTATTCTGGTCAATTCACGTGACCCGCGCTAGCCTTTTGTGATGAGCGATATTGCATTGATGCCCGGCCATTTGATCCGGCGATTGCACCAGATTTCGACCTCGATCTTCCTGGACGGCGTGCGGGCCGCCGGTCATGACCTGACCGCGGTTCAATTTGCTGCACTGTCCACGTTGAGCCGCTATCCGGGCATCGATCAGGCCAAGCTGGCGGGGCTGATCGCTTATGATCGGGTGACGATTGGTGGGGTTCTGGATCGGCTTGAGGCGAAGGGCCTTCTGACACGCACCGTGAGCGACCGGGATCGCCGTGCCCGGGTTCTGGCCTTGTCGGAGAACGGTCAGCAGGTGTTGCGCGAGGTGACGCCGGTGGTGCAGGCCTTGCAGGATGAGATCCTGGCGGGCCTCAGCCCCGACGAGCGAGCGACGTTTGTTGCGCTGGCCGAAAAGGTGTCCCGTGCCGGGAACCGGCGCAGCCGGGCGCCAATGGTCAGCGTGGACGACACATTACAGCGGAATTGACTTCTCCCCCACGGTCGTAACATCTTTGATGCCCAGTGGGGGGAGCTGTGCTGTGGCCGAACGGTATGGCGCGCCAGATCAATCTGGTGCGCGGGTGACATGACCAAGACGGGTTTTGACCTCGACGGGGCCGCGCGGGCCCTGATCGGTGACACGCCGCCCCGGGTCTGGTCGCTGATCGTCACGTTCTTTGGAGACCTCGCGCAAGAGCCAGGCCAGAGCGTGCCCGGCCCGGTGTTGAGCCGGGTAATGGAGCGCGCGGATGTCCGGCCCGAAGCCATGCGCGTTGCCCTGCACCGGCTGAAGCGCGACGGGTGGATCGACGGGGAGAAGCGGGGGCGAACGGTGGCCTACCACCTGACCGAGCGCGGGCGGCAGGAGACGGTGGCGGCGACGCCACGGATCTATGGGGCCGCGCCCGGGCGTGGCACTGAGTGGGTTTTGATTGCCGTGCCGCCGGGGGATGTCACAGACATCGCGTTTCGGGATCTTGAGGGGTATGTGCGCCTGTCCCCGGGATTGGTTGTGGGACCAAAGCCAGATGATGACTGGGTCACGTCCGATATGTTGGTGCTCGACTTTGGCGCACAGACGCCGCCGGGCTGGATCAGGAACGCGATTTGCCCTGAGGATCTTGTGTCGGAGGCTGAAACCCTTGCTGCGGATATCTCGCGTGTCGTGGACTGGATCGGAGGCGCTAGGCTCGACCCGCTGGAGCGGGCGGTCCTGCGCGTCCTCACCGTTCATCGCTGGCGGAAGCTCGCCTTGCGCCTGCCGGACGCGCCCGCAGATTTGATGCCCGAGCGGTGGGTCGCCACGGATATCCGGGCCCGGGTCACAGGGCTTCTGGAGATGCTGCCGCGCCCGGCACCGGAGGAGATCGACGGGGCGGATACGGTTTAGGACCGGACCTGTGCCGGGGACTTCGCCGTTCTGCATTTTCGGGCGCAGGCTTGCAGAGCATGGGCAATGCGCCATGATGGGGCCGAACCGGGGGAGGAACGGGACACCATGGCCAGCGCAAATGAGATTAGGAAGATCCAGGTGCAGGGCGTGCATCACATCACGCTCAATGGAGCAGACCGGCAGACCTCGCTGGATTTCTGGGAGGGGCTTCTTGGGATGCCCTTCATT
>CAWUIX010000187.1:0-5419 GCA_963922395.1 uncultured Rhodobacterales bacterium
GGCCCGATCAGATGGTCTCAATCAACGAAGTGCACCAGGAATACGTGGCTGTTCCGATGGAATAAGATCGGAAATACCCCTGCTCTCACGAAATACGCCGGACATGTGCCGGCGTATTTGCATTTCGGAACGGTCCGCCGAGCTCCGTCCACCAATCGTCCGTTTCCCGGGATCGCAAACAGCACACGGGCGAGACAGGATAGTCGCGTTAGCAGATAAACGAGGTCACACCATGTCAACGTCAATTCAGGGCCAATCCAATCTCGATCAAACGGCTATGGACACCGCAATCACCGACACCGGAGGTGTGCCGGAGACGTCTACATCCCTGGCCGAGCAGTTCGCCACAATGATGGAAAGCGCCATCAGCTCACAGGAAGAAGAAGTGACGACTTCAACAAGCACCGCGTCAACGCTAGCCGATCAGTACAGCCTTGACGCAACCGTCGACAACGCGATCAGCGAAGAGAACAGCGTTCCGACGGAGCCGGGAGGCGAGTCAGGGCTCGACGCGATGAAAGCGGCCATGGAACAGCAGGCAACCACCACGGATACATAGATGAATGGCCAGCTGCCGTTAGAGCACAGAACGACCATCGACGTCTGCGCCGCATCACGGAACACGCAGACGACGTGCAGGCGACCTTCGTGTTCAACAGTGGTCTAAAATCCACATCAGGGACACAGGCCCCAGCCGACCAAGGCTCAGAATTGGCAAACGGGGTTGCATTGGCGACCTCGTTTCATTTTCGCCGTTGCCCTCGAAACGTCCGGATCCTCTCAATGACAAGCATCCAAAACCGGAACAGCGGGTCAGGCACAGAGACATCCACGCTCACCTGCCCCGCGCGCGCTCATGGTCCATTAAGGATAACCGAAATTAAGGTTAACGCCCCCTTCCCTTCATATGGCTAAAAATATCCCCGCCGGAGGCTAGAAAACTCTCTGCCTCACAGCCCTGCCCCGATCGCACACCGCGCCGGGTCTCCTCTACCCTCACCGGGCGAGCTTCACCGGATCATCCACCACTTCCATGTATTTGTGAGCAGCAAAACAGGCCAGCGCAGTCGTCAGTGCCCGCGAGCGGTCATTGTCGACCAGGTGCCCCGGGAATTGCTCGAACTCCCGTGAAATCGCCTGCTTGATATGCTTGCGCGTCTCTTCACCCAGGCTTTTGATCCCGTCATGGGAACGGGCGCGCTTCAGCAAGGTTCCCCATGTCAGCCCCTTATACATTCCATCCAATTGCCAATGAACCTGCTCGGCCCTGCCGCCGTTGTACTTCCGCAAGGCCAGCACGGCGGATTTCGCGTTGCCCCCAAGCCGTGCCAGATGCGTCTTGCGTTCCTCGTTGATATCCGCGAGCTCGCTCCGGAAATGCTCGAAATCATAGGGTTGGTCCTGCGCGACGTGAATCTCGTGGTCAGGCACGTCCGGAAGGCGCGACTGACTGCTGAGATCCCCGTTCCCGATATCCTCCAGATCACGCAGGGATTGCGCTTCTTGTTCCATGTTCAGGGGTGCAAGCTCCTGCTGGTACGCAGGATGCAAAAGGCGGTCTGCAAGCTCCATCGGCTGATACCACGGGCGCGCAACGGGCTCGCGCGGCTCATTCACGTCCTCAGAGGGCACATCTCCAACCTGCTCGTCCCCATTCGGCATGTCGTCACCGCCGCTCTTGTCCTGATGGTCAATCGCACGCTTGTCCGGTGCCTCGTAGGTGGATTCAACAGCCCGCGGCAGCTGGTTCTCGAGCAAATCGTCAGGATCTGCTGCACTATGCTCGTCATGGCGCGGCGGCTCTGCTTCCACGACCAACCGATCCCAGCCGTTTTCACTGTCCGCGACAACATACTCTTCCGCGTCGTCATCGCCCGCTTCCTCGGAACTCTGGGGCATGTCTTGGGCCTGCATTCGCTCAGGATCGGGACTATGCTGGTGCATCGGAACCGCATCGAACGCGGTGGGCGCCGCGCCGCTGGCCGGGTCAGCCGATTTCTTCTCAACCAGCCTCAGCGCATCGTCGATAATCGCCACCAGGTTCAGCGCACTGTTATAGTCCGCGTCCTCTGCCCGGTTATGCGAACCATCTCCAAACATCCGCTTCGAGAAATTCTCGTCACTGACAATCTGATCGGCCAGATCGGGAAAGTCGTTGGCCAAAGCGTGATAAAGCGCGACCCGCGCCTTAAAGCCCATGCTCCCCGACGCTTTTGCGTGCTCTTCCTTTAGCCCGGACATCAGTTTCTCGGGGTCCTCGACACCCCGTTCGGGGCGCTCAAAGATCTTAACCGCAAAGCCCTTCTCCAGCTGCAGGGCGTCCGGCTGGGGGCTTTCCATCTGCTCAATCAGCGCGTTTCGAAGCTGAAGGAGGCTTCCTTTACCTTCGGAGAATTCAAGGGTCATCGGCTTATACTCTTATTCCGCCAAAAGGCGCAGACGGGGAGTTCTCGGGAAATGAGTCATCTCTGTCCGCCTCGGCCAAAGCGGTCTTCCAGGCACTTGCCTTGGCTTCAAGACCGCCCAAAAGGGCGTTGATCCGGATCGCGTCGACCCCGCCAAGGGGCTCTCGCAACATCAGGTGGGCGTCCGAATTTGCGTCCATCGACAGGTACATTCCGCCTGTCTGCCGCCAAAGAAAGTTGAACTTCAGCATATGTTCCAGGACACGCGCCTTCGCAGCATCTGAGACAGGCCCAAGGCTGATGGATAAATGCAACGCCTGTTCATCATGGTCGAGTGCAATGGACACAAAGCGATCCTCGCCGCGCGCCACCACCCAGACTCCGTCTTCGGGGTCCGATGTGATGGCAAGCGCGTCAAAATGCTTCCCCATCTCGGCAAGGATATCGGTGATATGGTCGTTTTCGGTCATGGATCGGGCATGGGTCCAATGGTTCACGCCGATCATATCCACTATTCGCCGGTTGCACGCGCCCAAACCCGGACGAAGAGCGGACAATCAAAGATTGCCGGGTTTGAACGCCTTGTCAGGTTCGAACGGGGAAGGCATACAATCCTGACCGCGGTATTCAGGTTCGGGCGGGTTTAGGCAGGATCAGCAGGCTTCCAATGCGTTACACGTTTGATGAGGTAGAGATTAACGTAGAGCGCCGCGAGATTTTTCTTGCCGGTGAGCTGCGCCCCGTTGAACCAAAAGTATTCGATGTCTTGGCCTACCTCGCCCAGAACTATGACCGTGTCGTCGGGCGCGACGAATTGCTCGAAGCCTGCTGGCCCGGGATCTTTGTCAGCGACGGCACGCTTTCGCGCTGTCTGAGCCGGGTCCGGGCCTCCATCGGCCAGGGCCGTTCAGACAATGAGCCGGTCCGAACGCTCTACAAACAGGGCTATCGCCTTGTCGCCGATGTGCAATCCACAAGCGCCGACGGTACGGCCGCTGACAGCAATGCAGAACAGGGCTCAGATACCAACGCGGCTGTCCCCCCTGAGCGCCGGTTCGTGGTCATCGCCGCAGGCCAGTTCAGGCCAGCCTCAACAGGTGTGCAGGACGCCGAGTTGCTCTCCGCCGCGATCAAATCCCTGATGACCGATCTGGCCCCCGTGCTCGAACGTTTGGGCGGCGGCGCCTCCCGGGTGACAATGGATGGGGTGGCCATTCAGTTCGGCTATCCGATCGCAACCGAGCGCGCCGCTGAATCAGCGCTTGAGGCGGCGCAAGAGATTACGCGCCGCGCCAAAGAAGTCGGCCTTGGCGCCCGCTTTGGCGTTGCCGCGGGTTGGACGGTCGTCGATGCCGACGATGCATCTGCCGCGCGCATTCTTCATGCCGAACCCAAGCAGGCGGGCGCCCTGCTCGACCTTTCGGAATTCGGCCAATGTACGGTAGACGGGCGAACCCTGCGCCTCGTCCAGAACGCCTATTTCGCAAAGCCGGTAGAAGACTCACTGGACGCCTTTGCCATCTCAAAGCGCGCCGAACGGCTGGAGCAGGAAACCGACGCGCCGTTCATGCATCGCGACCCTGAACTGTTCCAGATGGATCAGCACCTCCGCCGTGCCAAATCGGGGCGCGGACAGCTGGTATCCGTGACCGGTGAAGCCGGTGTCGGCAAGACCGGCTTTGTCGAAGAGTTTCTGCGCCGGGGTGAGATACCGGCAGATCGGCTTTTACGCGGCAACTGTACCTGGCGCACGCGTCAGACACCCTTCGCCCCGATGCTTGACGTCGTGCGCCAGATCGCTGGGATCGGCGAGGGCGATCCGCCAATCCGGCAGTTTGCTCTTCTTGAAAACGTGCTCGCGAAGGCGAGGCGCAACTCGGACGATCACCTTCCCCTCTTCACCGCGCTTCTCTCGGCAGAACGCGCCCAGGAAAGCAACGAGGCCGCACAACGCCAGCTCACCCTCGACGTTCTCGCCGCCGTCATCCTCGAAAACCTGCAGCCCAATTCCATCATCTGGATCGACGATGTGCATTGGCTTGATCCGTCAAGCCTGGAACTCCTCAAGCAACTGCAGGGCACGATCTCATCAAAACCGGTGATGATCGTCGTAACCTCCCGGACCGGCACGGTTGAACAGCTGGACCCGAACGGCACGATCGAGCTGAAACCCTTTGACAGACGCCAGGTCAGCCTCTTCCTGGAACGCTGCGTCGACGCCGGGCTGTTGCGCCAAAGCCAGGTCGAACCCCTCGCAGAGCGAAGCGACGGCGTTCCTCTTTTCCTGACGGAGTTCATCCGAAACGCCGAACTTGGCGACCGCAACGCGATCCCGGAAACCCTGCGGGAGCTTCTTCAGGCCCGGCTGGATGATGCCGGGCCGTTCAAACCCACACTTCAATGGGCATCGGTCCTCGGGCGGCATTTCGACGCCGATCTGCTGCACGCGGTTGATCCGGCCTCAACGCAGCCCGAGGCGATGGGCGCCTTGCTCGACAGCGGATTGGTCGGGAAGCGAAGCGGCTCCGACGAGCTGCGCTTTTCCCACGCTCTGGTGCGCGAGGCAGCCTACGAATCCATCCCGCAAACCAACCGGCGCGCGTTCCACAAGCGCACGGCCGAGGTGATGATCTCAGACTTCCCGGGGATCGTGGAACGCAAGCCAGAGATCGTTGCCCAACATCTTGAGGATGCGGGCCAATCCGGGGACGCCGCCAGGTACTGGCAAATGGCCGGCAGGGCCGCAGCGGCGATCAGCGGCACTGAAGAGGCCAGGGCCCAACTCTCCAACGCCCTGCGCTCCGCCCAGAAATCCGATACGGTGGCGTCCGGCGACGAGCTCGTGGAACAAATCCAGAAAGTGCTGAACGCGCTGAACTAAGCGGGGCCGGCGCGCTCATCCTTCATTAAGGTTAACCGCCCGCCCTTCATGTGGCCGGAAATATCCCCGCCGGAGGCATGAAAACTGTTTCGGCGCCGCCCGTCAGGTATCTGCCTCTTCCCCGTCGCCTTCC
>CAWUIX010000188.1:0-5403 GCA_963922395.1 uncultured Rhodobacterales bacterium
GGACCTTCAATCTCGCCGTCCCTGCTCATCCTGGCGGCCTGAAATACGTGCGAGAGGTCGAATGCCTCTATCTCGGGCTTCACACCATACTCACGCATTTGCCCGGCAAGCCAATTCACCAAGTCCGGCGGATTTTCGTAAACACGCGTCGGGAAGTTGTTCGAGCCGACCGAGAGCGACGCCATATCCGGCGATAGGGGAAGCATTCCACCGCGCTCTTGCCCCGCACCGGAGCGACCACCCGTTGATAGTTGAACGATGAGTCCCGGACAATGTGCTTTGAGCCCCTCCATGAGGCTGGCGAACCTTTCGGGATCAGATGTCGGAGTCCCATCGTCCAGACGCACGTGACAATGGGCAATCGATGCGCCAGCCTCAAAGGCTTCATGGGTCGATTCAATCTGCTCCGATACAGTTATCGGAACGGCAGGGTTGTCCGATTTCTGAGGAAGCGAGCCAGTTATTGCCACGCAAATGATGCAAGGTTTGTCCTCAGCCATCAGATGGCCTTGAGTACGAAATCAAACTCAGAAGACCACTCCGTCTCGCCATCCTCTGCGGGCACGAACTCCGCAATCAGCGAGCTCTTCACGCCAAACACCGCATCGCTTTCCAAGTATGCATCGCCGGCGACGAATGTATGAGTCGTGACAGGATCATACCCAGATGCGTGAACCAGGAAATGCATGTGCGCCGGACGCCAGGGATGCCGCTTCATACGGTCAAGCATCTGTCCGACAGGGCCGTCATCCGGAATGGGATAAGACACCGGTTTGACCCCACGAAACCAGTAGCGGCCATCGGCACCGGTTCGGAAGACCCCCCGGTTGTTCCATTCAGGTTGAACACCGGGTTGTTGGACATCGTAGAACCCATCCGCATTGTCGGACCAGACATCTACGACAGCTCCCTCGACGGGTACCCCGTCGAGGTCCAGAACACGGCCATGGAAGAGGCAGCTTTCCCCCTTTCCATCGAGAGAGATCGTGTCGCCCATGGCACGCTCCGGTGCGCCGTCGACGTGGAATGGACCGAACACAGTATTCTCTGTTGCGCCGTCCGGGCGCCGATGATTGATCGCATCCACCAACATCGACACACCCAATACGTCAGAGAGCAGAATGTACTCCTGCCGGGTGTCAGAGCAGATCTGACCAGTCTTGGTCAGGAAATCGATCGCCGTTTCCCACTCCTGCGTCGTCGGCTCCACATCTTTGATGAACGCGTGCAAGTGCGACACGAAGGATTCCATGATCTGTCGCAGACGCGGGTCGGTTTCTGAACCCATCCGAGCGTTCACAACCTCGGCCGACTGCACTTCACTGAAGTATTCCGACATAGCGGACTCCTTTTACTTTATCGGCTCAGGATCTTCTTGAAGACGCGACCGAGTTCCGCAGCGGGATCTTCGGGCAGACTGTCAATGCGCCAAGCAACGTGATGGTCGGGACGGACAACGACACACCCGGAGTCCGTTACCTCGCGCGCCCGGGCCCAATCACCCACGTGATCGACGTATTTCTGTCTTGGACCAATGACATGCACTTTGATGTTCATGCCCAGCTCGCCGGACACAGATGCCGCAGCGTCCTGCCAGGCCTCGCCACCGATGCCGGTCAGAACGGTGAAGTGGCCTTTGCCTGACAGATCTAGCGTCGAGTGCTTCTCACCCGTCTCGTGGTCGAAGACCCAGACATGCGGGACACGGGCGCCAGGCCATGTTGTGGGCTGGTAGTGCAACTCCGCATCAAGCTCAAATGCAGGCTCGATCTGTCCATCCGTTTCGATCGCCTCGGACCGATAGCGCTGGTTCATTTCCACGCCATGGGCATCGAACTCGTACTTCTTGAAAGCGATCGCTTCGCGAATGGCCTCGCGCTGCTTCTCGGCTGCGGGTGTAGCATCGCAACGGGCCACCAGGTTCTGCTGCATGACTTCGGGATCCACGCCTTCCGCCATGCCGAGGCTCTCAAAAATTGGTCCGAACTCGGTGATCGATTGGTTAGCACGTGTGACGATTTGCTTTGCAACCGGAGCCCGCTCTTCCGAGTAGCTGTCCAGGAGCCCTTCGCCAGCTTCGCCCTTGAGGACTGCTGCCAGCTTCCATGCGAGGTTAAAGCTGTCCTGGATCGATGTGTTGGAGCCAAGGCCGTTAGACGGCGGGTGGCGGTGTGCCGCGTCGCCCATAATGAAGACCCGACCGCTCTGCATGTCGGTTGCGTACCGATTGTTCACGGTCCAGGTGTTTGCCGAAATCAGGTCGATCTCGAGCTCGGGGTCTCCGACAAGCTGACGGGCAACTTCAGTTGCCATCTTCTCGTCCACCTCCGGCGGGGGCTGATTGATGTCGTAACCCCAGACGATGAGCCACTCATTCCAAGGACGAACCATGCGGACGAGGCCCATGCCAATTCCACCGACATCGGCGCCGGGCTGCATGACCCAGTAGAGCACGCTGGGGCGGTGGGCCACGTATTTTGACAGATCCGCACGGAACAGGATGTTCATCGAACCGCCAACACCCATCTGACCTTCGAATGGAAGGCCTGCCTGTTCGGCGACGAGGCTGTTTCCGCCGTCGGCTCCGACGAGGTACTTGGAACGGACCGTAAACTCTTCGCCAGACAGACGATCCCGCAACGTCGATGTGACCCCATCGGCATCTTGCTCGAAGCTCAGGTATTCCGTGGACATCCTGGCCTGTGTTCCACGCGAACATGCGGTTTTGAAGAGAAGCGGTTCCATGAATGTCTGAGGCAGGTCATTCATCATCGTGGGTGAAGACAGCAGGTGTTCTGCCTTGGAAAGCGGATGGTTCCCCCAACTCATCATCCGGCCAATTTCCTCGCCCGCGAGACTCTCGCAGAAGACGTTGTTGCCCATCAGATCTTGATCTGCAGCGTGCATGTAAGCCTCGTCTTCCACCTCACCGCCAAGATCGCGGAGCACCTCCATGGCGCGCTGGTTGGTAATGTGCGCCCGCGGTGTGTTGGCGAGCCAGCGATAGCGATTCACGACCATGTTCTCGATGCCATAGCTGGACAAGAGAGCTGCGGTCGCCGAGCCAGCAGGGCCGGTGCCGATGATCAGGACGTCTGTTTCAATAGTGGCCATATCGGCACCTCCCAGTCTTTTAAGATTACGAACGCGGGTCCCAGAGACGGCCATCGAAATCGGCCTCATAGGCCTTTCCGTCTGGATAGCTCACAAGCTCGAGCTGCATTCCCCAAGGCGCCATGAAATAAACCCAGGTCTCTCCCGCGCTTGGACCGTCGCCCATGGTGGTGGGCGCGCCCAGCACTTCGACACCCCTCTCTTCGAGATAGGCGACAGCTGCGGGCATATCGGTCGTGTAGAACGCGATGTGGTGACCGCCGACGTCAGAATTCCTGGGCGGCGTCATATTCCGCTCAGGCGCCGTGTACTCAAAGATTTCAAGGTTTGCTCCGTTCCCACAGCGCATCAGGCGCATGGCCGGAATGGTCGCTTTCGCATCGACGTTCAGGTGATCTGCCATCCAGGTCGACTCTCCGCCAGAGAACGGCCCGAGCGGGTAGAACTCTGCGCAGCCGAGCACATCACCAAAGAAGGCGACCGCCTCGCTCAAGTCCGGTACCGTGAACCCGATGTGATCGATGCCGGTCATTCCGGGAAGTCCGCCATGGCCGCCCGCGATCGCAGGCGCGCTGAGAAGTGAGAATGCAATGGTCAATGCTGTCTTACGCATGGATCAATCCCCTGTTGTGGTGAGTTTTCCGCCGATCAGGCGCCGACGAATTGGAAAGAGTTGAAGGCCAGTTCGTTCCGAGATCAGTCCCCAAAGGCCGCGGGGCGCGAACAACATGACACCGATGCCGATCAGCCCAAGCACCATGAGGTACCAACTGCCATAGTCCGACAGGAGGCTTTGAAGGATGAAGAACACCAGGACGCCAATAATCGGACCCTCGATCGTGCCGATCCCGCCAATGACGACAATGAAGATGACGTATGCGGTCCAGTCCGTGACACTGAATGCGGCATCTGGAGAGATGCGGGCCTTCTGGAGATAGATAATTCCGCCAGCAAGCCCAGTGCCAAAGGCCGACGTCAGGAAGACGAACCACTTCATACGCCCGGCATCGACACCGACCGATTTGGCGGCTTCGACATTGTCGCGAACGGCCGCGAGTGCAAGCCCACGCTTTGTGCGCAGGAGCCAGTAAATCCCCGCGATCGTCGCGACAGCTAGGGTCAGTGCCAGCCAGTAGGCCAAGATATCTCGCGCCGCGGACGAGCGAACGTCAAAGAGCGAGGCAATTGCATCGGTCAGCATCATTTCCCGCACTGCTTCGCGTGGGAGCGATGTACCGGTTCCGCCACCGACCGTCTTCCACTGCGCGATGGAGAGGCGCGCCACCTCTGCGATCACCCAGGTGCCGATGGCGAAATAGGCCCCTTGCAGCCGAAACGCGAAGAAGGCCGTCGGGATTGCCAATACCAAAGCAGCAGCGCCGGACAGAAGGATGGCCGGGATCGGGTCCATGCCCCCAAGGATCACACCGCCAAAAAGAGCGTAGGCTCCAATCCCAACGAAAGCCTGCTGACCGACGGAGACCAGGCCGCCATACCCCGCGAGAAGGTTCCAGAACTGCGCAAGCGTGAGCATCGTCAAGATGAAGAAGAGATCCTGGATCAGGCCGCGAGACGCAAACGCAGGCGCCAGATAGAGAATTCCGATGAGACCAATCCCTGCGACAAGCGCAATGGAGGAGGCCGGTGTTCGGGTGGAGACGGCATAATCGGTCATCAGTCATTCCCCCGCGGGAATAGGCCACGCGGCCGGATAAGGAGCACGATCAGGAAGGCAACGTGACCGGCGAGGATCTGCCATTCGGGGTTGATCGCGGCGCCCAGCGTTTGCGCAACACCAATGATTATGCCACCGGCGAGCGTGCCCCAGAGGCTTCCGAGCCCGCCGATGATCACCGCTTCGAAGGCATAGATCAGGCGCGCAGGTCCAATCGAGGGATCAAAGTTGGCGCGCGTTCCGAGATAGAGCGCAGCAATCGTCACAACGATCATGGCAAGGCCCGTGGCCGTCGCAAAGACCCGCCCAGGCCGGACGCCCATCAAGCTCGCGGTCGTCGCATCGTCCGAGGTGGCGCGGAAGGCGCGGCCAATCGCGGTGCGGTAAAAGATCTGGTTCAGAACAACGATCACCAGGATCGCCGTGGCGAAGGTCATCAGAGGCAAGACGCCAACGCTGACAGATCCCAATGAGACGCTTGCAGTTTCCAAGGCCCCGAAGCCAATCCTTTGGCTGTCGGCGGAGAACCCTTCCAACAAGGCGTTCTGAATGACAATCGACAGGCCAAATGTCACCAGAAGCGGTGGTAGGATGTCCTCTCCGAGTGTGCGGTT
>CAWUIX010000189.1:0-5384 GCA_963922395.1 uncultured Rhodobacterales bacterium
GATATTGAAACCCAAACGAAAGTCTCCGATTGGCTCCGGCGCCTGGTCGACCTCTGGGAGGCCGCCACCGCACGCCGCGAGGCCGAAAAGCAAGGGGATCAGCAGAACGGCGCGGCGGATCATCAGGTCACTCTCCTTCGGTGCGCGGCGTTTCTCCAAAGCCCGGGGGCTTGGGGAAGCCATGCGGTGGTTTCTTACCAACGCCCCCACGACCCATCACCCAGGGACGCATATCGGGTTCGTGCCGCGTGCGCCCGCCGCCCATCGGCCAGGTGAGGCCCTTGTCCAGATCGAATGTCGTCGCGTCGGCGAGCCCACCATCAAGTTCCAGCTGTCCCTGCCGGTTGTGGACGCGCTTATAGCGCTGGAACCGGACGCCCTTACCGCGGGTCATCTCAGGCAGTTCTGCGGTCGGGAAGCAAAGGAGGTTTGCATTTTCACTGACGACCGCCACGTGGTCCCCTTGGATAGGGCGACAGACCTTGGCGCGCGCTTCGTCTTTGAGGTTGAGCGCCTGCTTGCCCGCCCGGGTCTGTGCAACAATGTCATCCTCGGGCACAACGAACCCTTCGCCCGCTGTGGACGCGATCAGGCGCTTTGCGCCCGGGGTATGCACGAACAGGCTGACGATTCCGGCTTCGTTGGGCAGATCAACCATCAGTCGCACAGGCTCTCCCATGCCCCGACCTCCGGGCAAGTCGGAGCCACGGAGCGTGTAGAAACGGCCGTTGGCGCCGAAGACCAGAATGCGGTCCGTGGTTTCGGCATGGAAGACGAAACGCCCCTTGTCGCCATCGCGGAACTTGAGCTCCTGATCGAGCGGGATGTGGCCTTTCATGGCGCGGATCCAGCCCATTTCGGAACAGACGACCGTTATCGGTTCCTTTTCGATCATGGCTTCGATCGGAACCTCTTCGATCTCGGCGGCTTCTGCAAAGGCCGTGAGGCGCGCGCCGCGAGGGTGGTCCTTCCCAAATTCCTTTTTAGTTTCTTTGAGTTGCTCGGCGATCTTCGCCCACTGCATGCCTTCGTCAGCCAGCAAGTCCTCGAGATCGGCCCGCTCGGCCAAGAGCGCATCATATTCAGACCGGAGCTCCATCTCCTCTAGACGGCGCAAGGCGCGGAGGCGCATGTTTAGAATTGCCTCGGCCTGCACTTCGGTCAGCTCGCCCTCACCCTCAGGCGGTGGGACATAGGCCGCCTCATCGAGGGCGCGAGGGGGCACCTTCGACCAGTCCTGTCGGATCAAGGCGGCCTTGGGCTCTTCGTCGTAGCGGATGATCTCAATGACCCGGTCCAGGTTGAGGAATGCCGTGATGAAGCCTTCCAGAACTTCAAGACGATGGTCGATCTTGCCCAACCGGTGCCGGGACCGCCGTCCAAGAACCTCGCGTCGATGATCGAGAAAAGCCTTCAGCACTTCTTTCATCGAACAGACTTTAGGCGTCCGGCCGTCGATCAGGACGTTCATGTTGAGCGAGACGCGTGTTTCAAGGTCGGAATTCCGGAACATCATGCCCATGAGCACCTCGGGATCGACGTTCTTTGACCGGGGCTCGAGGATGACGCGCACATCATCTGCGCTTTCGTCGCGCACGTCCGTGAGGATCGGCACCTTTTTGGTCTGGATGAGTTCGGCGATCTTTTCGATCAGCTTGGACTTCTGAACCTGGTAGGGAATTTCAGTGACGACGATCTGCCATTGTCCCCGCCCCAGGTCTTCGACTTGCCAGCGCGCCCGCAGCCGGAAAGACCCACGCCCGGACCGATAGGCATCTGCGATCTGATCCGCCGGCTCGACGATGATGCCGCCTGTGGGGAAGTCAGGGCCGGGCACGTAGTTTAAGAGTGTGTCGTCGCGCGCATCGGGGGTTTTGATGAGGTGTAGGCAGGCGTCAATCAGTTCGGCGATGTTGTGGGGCGGGATGTTCGTGGCCATGCCAACGGCAATGCCCGAGGCGCCGTTTGCCAGAAGATTTGGGAACGTGGCGGGCAGGACCACGGGTTCTTGCAGGCGGCCATCATAGTTGTCGCGGAAATCGACCGCGTCTTCGTCCAGGCCGACGAGAAGCGCCTCGGCCGCCGACGTCATTCGCGCCTCAGTATAGCGGGAGGCTGCGGGCGCATCGCCATCGATGGAGCCAAAGTTCCCCTGCCCGTCTACGAGCGGGTAACGGATCGTGAAATCTTGAGCGAGCCGGGCCATAGCATCGTAGATCGCTCCATCACCATGCGGGTGAAAGTCCCCCATTGTATCGCCCGAAATCTTCGCCGATTTCAGGAATCCGCCGGTTGAGGACAGCCGCAGACGGTTCATGACGTAGAGGATTCGCCGATGCACCGGTTTCAGGCCATCACGCGCATCCGGAAGCGCGCGGTGCATAATCGTCGACAGCGCGTAGGTCAGATAGCGGTCACCGATCGCCCGGCGCAGTGGCTCGGACACAAGAGGTTGGGGCAGATTGGCGCTATCGTCCGTGTCGCTCATACAAGATCTTGTAGAACGCGGCATTGCGCCCCGCAAGGCAACAATCGTCAAGAAATGCGATGGGTTTCACAGTGCAGCGACGCGAATCCGTGGTAAGGTAAGGCACAGACAAACTTGGGGGTCTGCAATGTTGAAAAGTTCAGCTCCCGCGGCGGCGGCCGCGGTGCTTGGTGTGTGTTTGGGGGTTACGCTGGCTGACGGCCGCATGGCGGCTGCGCAGGATACTTCTGAATTCCTCGCCAATTTGAAGCAGAATTTCGGCTCGGAGCCTGTGGCACCGACAAACGGGGTGTCCGAAGAGGATGCCATCAAGATCGCCTTGAACCGCGGGGCTGCCCTCCGCGCAGCACGAGAGGCCGGCATCTTCTTGACCTACGAGCAAGTGTCAATGATTGGCACGGAGCCATTGGACCTTGCCTCCTGGACGCCTGTGGAACCGGTTGAGGTTGCGGCGCCGGTAGAAGCGCCCGCTGTCGTGACGGACGTCACACCTGAACCTGAGATCCCGATTGCTCCAGAGATCACGGCCCCTGTTGAAGAGGTGGCCGAAGCCCTCCCGGACGAACCCGAAGGTCTTCAGCGGTCACTTCGCCCGCGTGCGCGACCAGTGACCTTGGCCTCCGTTGTCGCCAGCGCTGGCGATGCTGCGATCGACGCGACGACGTCGATTTCAACCTCGGGTGATTTGCTGTTCTGGCGTGTGGTCGGCGAGCGCGTAAACTTGCGTTCCGGCCCTGGCACCGAGCACGACATTGTCACGCAGGTTGGCGGAAACGAGCGGTTCTTGCCGATCTCGGACACGGCGGCCGAATGGATCGAAATCCAGCTTCCGGGAGACGGGTCGACCGCGTGGATTTTCGCCGAGTTCCTTGCGCCTGAGACCAACTAGTCGATTTCGCATTGCTCCGGTGGGCGAGACTGCCTAACCCCTGTTCTGACCGGTATCAGGACAGGTGGGTATGGCTGAGCGCACACTCCTTATCACAGGATGCTCCTCCGGGATCGGGTATGACGCCGCGCATGGGATGCGCGCGCGGGGCTGGCGTGTCTTTGCGAGTTGCCGAAAGTCCGAGGATTGCGCCCGATTGCAGGAGGAAGGGTTTGAAAGCCCACGGATCGACTATTCTGACGAGGCAAGCATTTCCAGCGGCTTGAGTGAAGTTCTTGAGGCGACTGAGGGATCTCTGGATGCGGTGTTCAACAACGGTGCCTACGGGTTGCCCGGCGCCGTCGAAGATCTGCCGACCGAAGGGCTGCGCGAAATCTTTGAGGCGAATGTCTTTGGCTGGCATACCCTGTCGCGCGCCGTCGTTCCCGTGATGCGAAAGCAGGGACATGGTCGGATCGTTCAGAACTCGTCCGTCCTGGGGTTTGTCCCGTTTCACTGGCGCGGTGCCTATGTGGCGACCAAGCATGCGATCGAAGGATTGACCGACGTCTTCCGGCTGGAGATGGAGGGGACAGGTATTGAAGTTATTCTGATCGAGCCCGGCCCTGTTACCTCTGACATCCGGAAGAACTCGATTCCGCACTTTGAGCGCTGGATTGACTGGAAGGCCTCGCCACGTGCGGCGCAGTACGAGGCCACTTTGTTGAAGCGACTTTATTCCGAGAGGACGAAGAAGGACGCCTTTGAGCTTCCGGCCTCTGCTGTGACCGCGAAACTGGCACATGCGTTGGAAAGTCCGCGCCCTAAGGCACGTTACTATGTGACGACGCCGACCTATATCATGAGTGCGATGAAGCGGGTTCTGCCGACACGGATGCTCGATTCCATCATTCGGCGCGGGGCCTAAGTGTGCGCCCCCTTGCTTTTGCCAAACCCCGCCTAGGTTCGGGGACGGAAGGAGACCGCAATGTTCAATGATCCGATGCTGATTGTCATCATCCTCGTTTGTCTTGCCGTTCTCGGCATTCTCATGACCGGGATCGGTGGATTTGCGAAAGGTGGCGAGTTCAACAAGCGGAACGCGAATAAGCTCATGCGCTGGCGGATCGGGGCTCAGGCGCTGGCAGTTGTTTTGATCCTCGCCTATGTGGCGTTTCGCGGATCGGGGAGTTAAGGGCAGATGGTCGTTCTCAACAAAATCTACACAAAAACCGGGGACGCCGGGGAAACGGCGTTGGGCAACGGCGCGCGCGTTGCAAAGCACTCGATGCGCGTGACCGCTTATGGCACCGTGGACGAAGCGAACGCGACCCTGGGTCTGGCCCGCATGCATTCCGACGGCCTGTTGGACGAGCGTCTTGCGATGATCCAGAACGACCTGTTCGATCTGGGTGCGGATCTCTGCCGCCCGGACATGGAGCTTGACGCAGAGGCCGAATACCCCCCGCTTCGGGTGAGCGATGCCCAGGTAAAGCGGCTGGAAACCGAAATTGACGAGATGAATGCAGATCTGGAGCCATTGCGCTCGTTCATCCTTCCGGGTGGATCGTCATTGGCCGCGGCACTTCATCTTTGTCGGACGGTGTCCCGCCGGGCAGAGCGGGAAACCGTGGAACTCGCAACGATGGAGGCGGTGAACCCTGCGGCGGTCAAATACCTCAATCGCCTGTCCGACTGGTTCTTCGTCGCGTCGCGCATCGCAAACGACAATGGCAAGGCCGACGTGCTTTGGGTGCCTGGGGCGAACCGCTAGCCGGAACCTTGGGGATCACAGCAAAATCCGCATAGACAGGAACCCCTTGCACCACCCTAAGTAACCAATTAGTTACTCGCGGAAGCACCGGAATAGATCTGACGCGGCGTCCTTGGACCATGGCGCGTCGATTTTGCACTGTTTTCCGGTTTCTGGGCGGGATACACCCCTGCCGATCTAGGGAAGAACGGTCGCGATTGGTCCGGCCGGAGCCGATGGGAGTGATGCATGAAGGTCCTCGTGCCTGTGAAACG
>CAWUIX010000190.1:0-5375 GCA_963922395.1 uncultured Rhodobacterales bacterium
AGATGCGGCGATCAGTATGGAAGAGATCGTTAAGAAGATGACACCGGAAGAGATTGAGAGGGCGAATGTTCTTGTGAATGACTATCGGCCATGGATGTATCCGTTCCGCTGATCATAACCGGGGGGCAGACCGGGATTGATCTTGCAGCTACCGATGCTGCTATCGCCGCCGGGCTGGAGTGGGGTGGCGTTGTGCCAAAGGGGCGTAAGAACTAGGCTGGTGTGCTTCCCGAGCGCTACCCTGCCTTCATCGAGGGGGCGTCTGGAGTGCCGCTGGAGCGGACGCGGGCGAACGTGGATTGGGCCGATGCTGTGCTTATCCTCACCGATGGAAGTCGAAGTCCTGGAACAGAAGTGACCGCTGAGTACGCCGAGGAGACGTCAACACCTTGCGAGGTCGTCTTGATTGGGGAGGGCGCTGTCCCGGAGATCAAGGCCTTTTTGGGAGAGTATGCTCCTGAGGTTCTGAACGTGGCCGGACCTCGGCTGAGCGAACTGGGAGCAGGTGATCCGAATAGAGCTGCCGCATTTGCGGCATGCGCCAGAAGCTTACTTGAAAAGGTGTTCTCCGGGATAGTGGACGGGTCTGGCCGAGGCTAGAACGCTCCACGCGAGTGACTTAGAGCTTTGGCAATAAGGGTTCGCCTTCGATCAGCCGGTCCAGGCGATCTTTGAGAAGTTCAATGTCTTTCTGGCTCAGCCGCTCGGCCAGTCGTGCGCCATTGTCCTCTGCGATCGGTGTGCCGCGTTCCAGCCGGTCCTGGCCCTTTTCGGTCAAGCGAACCGTTCTGGTGCGTCCATCGCCGTCGCCCGTGGCCCTGCCGATCAGGTCATCGGCTTCCATTTGGCGGAGCGCCCGGCTCGTTGCTGTTCGGTCGATGCCGACAAAGCTGGCGATTTCGGAGGGTTGGCTCAGGCCTTCGTTGCCGACGGCCAGCAGAATGCACCATGTAATCCGGCTGAGCCCCAACTCTTTCAGGCCGGTGTCGAGGCGACGCTCCTGGATTCGGGCCACCCGTGAAAGCCGAAAGCCAAGGGAGTCGTGGAGCCGATAGGTCATGCCTCACTGTCCGATGCCATGCGGTCCGGCACAAGTGCTGACATCATCTGTAATTTGGTCCTTTCCTTAGGGTCTTCCCTCGCGCATGGATCGGGGATGGCCCGACCCACTGCGATTCTCTTCGACAAAGATGGCACGCTGTTCGACTTCCAGGCGACCTGGGGTGAATTTGTCGGAGGCGTAATCACACACTTTGCTGGTGGTGACACGGGACTGCAGCAGGTTCTAGCCGAGGAGTTGCAATACGATTTCGCGTCGAACAGCCTTCTTCCGGGAAGCCTTGTCATTGCGGGGACACCGGCGGAGATCGCTGACGCGATGATCCCGCACTTGCCGAGGCCGCCTCAACCTTTGGAGGTCATCCGGTATCTTGACGAGACGGCAGCAGCGGCCGCGTTGGCGGAGGCTGTCCCGTTGATTGCCTACTTCGAGGGGCTTCGTCGAGACGGGTATGCGGTGGGCGTCATCACCAATGATGCGGAAGCGCCAGCGCGTACGCACCTCAAGTCGGTTGGTGTTCTCGATCAGGTCTCGTTCCTCGCCGGTTATGATAGCGGGCACGGCGCAAAACCGGCGCCGGGTCAGCTTTTCGCCGCTTGCGATGCCTTGGGTGTGTCGCCGGAGGCAGCTGTTATGGTGGGCGACAGTACCCATGACCTTTTGGCGGGACGCGCGGCGGGAACGCGCACAGTCGGGGTTTTGACTGGGGTCGCGGACGCCGCCGACCTGTCCCTGCATGCAGATGTCGTTCTGCCCCATATCGGGCATCTGCCGGACTGGCTGCAGTCTCTTCCACAATAAGGAAACGACAAAATCCGTCGCTTTTCGCTCCGCATTGAGGGGGCGCGCCGCGCATGGTGAGCCGCAATTGCGCGAGGAGTGACCACGATGGGTGAGACAGCAGTGCGGCGCCGCCGGTCTGGTGGACGTGCCGGGAATGAGCGACGGGGCGGTCCAATCATCGATCAGATGCCTTGGCGTTTGCCGGTAAATGTGGATCGGCCCGTGGAACCCCTTGATGAGGCGGGTGTCGAAGCCGTGCACGATACGGCAATGCGGATCCTTGAAGAGATTGGCATCGAGTTCCTGAACGACGAAGCGCTAGAGATCTTTCGCGAGGCGGGATGCACGGTTGACGGTCAACTCGTGAAGATGGGCCGGGACTTCGTGATGGAGATGGTTGGCAAGGCGCCTTCATCCTTCACGATCACGCCGCGGAACCCTGATCGGAAGCTTACAATTGGCGACCGTCACATCCTCTTTGGAAATGTATCTTCGCCACCGAATTACATGGATCTGACCACAGGCAAGGTGCCTGGGACCCGCGAGCAGTGCAAAACGCTTTTGAAGCTGACGCAGTACTTCAACTGCATCCACTTTGCGGGGGGGTATCCGGTAGAACCTGTGGATGTGCACGCGTCCGTCCGACACCTTGATGTTCTCTATGACAAGCTGACGCTGACCGACAAAGTGATGCACGCCTATTCCCTTGGGAAAGAGCGTGTTGAGGATGTCATGGAGATGGTGCGCATCTCCCAGGGGCTGACAGAGGAAGAGTTCTGCGCGACCCCACGGATGTACACGAACATCAACTCGACCTCGCCATTAAAGCATGACTTCCCAATGATCGATGGGTGTCTTCGTCTGATCCGGAAGAACCAGGCTGTTGTGGTCACGCCGTTCACGCTGGCCGGTGCAATGGCGCCGGTGACGATGGCAGGTGCTGTGGCCCAGTCCATCGCGGAAGCGTTGTGCGCGATTGCGCTGTTCCAATACGTGGCGCCGGGATGTCCTTGTGCAATCGGGACCTTTACCTCGAACGTTGATATGAAGTCGGGTGCCCCGGCTTTTGGAACGCCGGAATACATGCGGGCGACCCAGATGACGGGTCAGCTTGCGCGATTCTATGGTCTGCCCATGCGGTCGTCCGGTGTCTGTGCCGCAAACGTGCCGGACGGGCAGGCGATGTGGGAAACCTCGAACTCTCTTTGGGCCGCGGTCCAGTCCGGCACAAACATGATCTACCACGCGGCCGGGTGGCTGGAAGGCGGGTTGATCGCCAGCCCCGAGAAGTTTGTGATGGATTGCGAAGTTCTGCAGATGATCCAGCGGTATCTGGAGCCTGCGACCTATGCGACGGATGAGGGTGATCTTGCCTTTGATGCGATCCGGGAAGTCGTTGGAACAGGTCACTTCTTTGGTCTGCAACATACCCAGGATCGATACACCACAGCGTTTTATCAGCCGTTTCTCGCGGACTGGCGGAACTATGAAGGCTGGGAGCTTGCTGGCGGCGTCTGGACGGCAGAGCGCGCGCATGGCCTTTGGAAGCGGATCGTGAACGAGTTTGAGGCGCCGCCGATGGATGTCTCGATCCAAGAGGAACTGGCGGAATTCGTGACGCGCCGGAAGGCCGAGGGCGGGGCGCCGACGGACTTCTAGGCGTCTGAGCTATTGATGATGTGACCCCGAGTTGCGGGCGGTTCGTCGGGTCTAGGCGACCGCCCGCGCATTGCTTGGGGTATCGCTCGCATCCAACGCGCCGACGGGCAGGCCTTCGGCGAGAACGGCGCCCGTCCCCTGGCAAACCGGGATGAAGTAGACGGCTTCGGATTTTTCGATCCGGCGAATGCCAGCCTGGCCGACGCATTCGTGGGCGCAGCGAGCGGATGCCGTGGCATTGCCATGCCGAGGTTCAATTCGCTGATCCGGGGCAAGGACAACATCTGTAGTTGGCAGACCGTCGCCGAGGCTTCCTGCAGGAAAGAAGATCCCTTGGGCTTCTGGAACGCGTTCCAGGCACGCGGCATCAAACCCGAAACGTCGCAGTGCCTTCAGACGGATCCAGGATCCATCGCTCGACTTGAGACGGTCACCGAGACGTAAAAGTGAGATCGGGACGGCGCCAAAGTCCGTCTGGACGCGTACGTCGGGCGCAAGCCCGGCAATCTGAGGGCGCGCTGGCATCAATTCAGAGGCGTCCAATGGACGGGTCCGACGCCGGGTCAGACACTTTAGTAGGCGACGCGTCGCGCTCTTATCACTCGTTCCAGTCATTCGTACTCACTCTGCTTCACTCGTCTTCACGTATCTTCGGGGCCTCCAGGGGGAGAGCCGGGTGAAGGACCTCTCATCACCCGGTCTCTAACGCCCCCGGCGCGCAACTTGCAGCCGTTGCCTCCGGTTACTCGCTACACAGCCGGGGTGTTCCGACCGCCACGAACACCAGAGACGAGAGGATCGGGGCACGAATGAGACGAGGGTTGCTGCGGTTTGGACAAAACTGGGGTCGGTCGCGTCATTTAGGTTAACGAACCTGGTGTCCGATCCGACCCTACGGTCAACAATCCTTTACGTCCGCGTCAGGCAGAGCTTTGTAACGCTGGGGGAAGGCGAGTGCTTTGTTTCTGGAGTGACGACAAATCCGCGGATTTGGGCGGCCCTGGGATTGTGGCATGGGCGCCCAAATCTCACTGTTCGTCTAAGCGGAACAGTTTGTTTATTCGTGCCGCCACTCAAATTCCGGGCCGATATTGTGATGCAGTTCACAGTTCTCCCCAACATGTCCACATCTCGGGCGGCTTCCTGAATCGGATTCGTGCGAATTTTGCGCTCATCCGGAGAACCAACGAGTCACAGGCGGGAATCAGCTACGCAACAATGCGTTACAGGATGCGCTGAGATCTCATAATTCCGTAACTTATTCCTTGCTCTTGGCGGAGGGGGGATGTACTTTTCAAGAGCCTAGGGTGAGGAGGGCAGAGATGTACGCACAGATGGTGAAGTCGACCGGCGCTGGCCCACAGTCTCGCGCGGAGATGACGCCTGAAGAGCGGGCCTTTCAGGATCGGATAGATCGCGATGAAAAGATCGAGCCAAAGGATTGGATGCCGGAGGGGTACCGGAAAACCTTGATCCGGCAGATCGGTCAGCACGCGCATTCAGAGATTGTTGGTCAACTTCCTGAGGGGAACTGGATCACCCGGGCGCCGACCTTAGAGCGGAAGGCCATCCTAATCGCCAAGGTTCAGGACGAAGCGGGACACGGACTTTATCTTTATGCGGCGGCGGAGACGCTTGGCGTTAGCCGTGACGAGCTGACCGAGATGCTTCTGGATGGGCGAATGAAGTATTCTTCGATCTTCAACTACCCCACACTGACATGGGCTGATATGGGCGCGGTCGGCTGGCTGGTCGATGGTGCCGCGATCATGAACCAGGTTCCGTTGCAGCGCACCTCCTACGGGCCTTATGCCCGGGCAATGGTCCGGATCTGCAAAGCAGAGTCGTTCCACCAGCGCCAAGGCTACGACCT
>CAWUIX010000191.1:0-5356 GCA_963922395.1 uncultured Rhodobacterales bacterium
GCCTATCGCGCGATCAGGCTCGAGGCGCTCGCTGCGCATCCCGACGCCTTTGGCAGTGGGGTCGAAGATTACGAAGGGCGCCGTTTGGATGACATCGCGGAGATGCTCGCCGCAGGGCACACGTTCGGGGCCTTCGAGGGCGATGAACTGCGCGGGATTTCGGCCATGGTGCCCGAGCGTGGAGCGCATCAAAGGCATCTGGGATTTATCTATGCTGTCTACATTCAACCGGCCGCGAGGGGACGGGGCAGCTTCTACGCGCTGATGACGGCGATTGAAGCCGAGGCGCGCGCGCGTGGCCTGCTGCAACTGGTCCTCCACGTCGGCCTGCACAACGCGCCCGCGATCGCCGCCTATGCGCGCCACGGCTTTGTCCAGACCGGTGTGATCCCCCGCGCGCTTCGGGTGGGCGGCGTGTTCTATGACGAGGCGATCATGGTCAAAGCGCTCGACGCTTGAGGCTCCTTGCCTGCAAGGCTATGTCACGGCGGCAGGGGAGTATCATGCCGCAGTTTTTGTCCACCGCCGAACCCGATTTCGAAGACCGTTTTCGCGCTGTGCTGACCCAGAAGCGCGAGGATGCGCCGGACGTTGACGCCGCCGTGGCCGCGATCATTGAAGATGTGCGCGCGCGGGGCGACGAAGCGCTGATCGAGCTGACAGAACGCTTTGACCGGGTGCGCCTGACGCCGGAGACGCTGGTCTTTTCGGACAGCGAGATCGACGAGGCGGTCGCGAGTGTTCCCGAAGCGGAGGCCACGGCACTCAAGCTGGCCGCGGACCGCATTCGCGCCTATCACGACCGGCAGGTTCCAGAAGATGCCTCCTGGCAGGATGAAACCGGGGCGGAACTGGGCTGGCGCTGGACGCCCGTATCGGCAGCCGGCCTTTACGTGCCGGGGGGGCTCGCGTCCTATCCGTCTTCCGTGCTGATGAACGCGATACCGGCGTCTGTTGCGGGTGTTCAGGATCTGGCCATCACGGTGCCGACGCCCGATGGGAAAATCAATCCGCTGGTCCTTCTGGCCGCGAGACTGTCGGGGGTGGACCGGATCTATCGGATCGGCGGGGCGCAGGCGATTGCCGCGCTGGCCTATGGCACGGATACCGTCCGGCCCGTCGACAAGATCACTGGACCCGGCAATGCCTATGTCGCGGCGGCAAAGCGGCGCGTCTTTGGGCAGGTCGGGATCGATATGATTGCGGGACCGTCCGAGATCCTTGTGATTGCCGATGACGATAATGACCCTGACTGGATCGCGATCGACCTTCTCAGTCAGGCAGAGCACGACGAGAGTGCGCAAGCGATCCTGATCACAACGGATGAGGGGATGGCTGAATCCGTAGCTGAGGCTGTTGAGAAGAGGCTTCTGGACCTGGAGCGGTCGGGGATAGCAGGCGCAAGCTGGCGCGATTTCGGAGTTGTTATCAAAGTCCGAAATCTGGAAGAGGCCGCGGCTTTGTCCGACCGCATTGCGCCGGAGCATCTGGAGCTTTGCGTCGCGGATCCCGATGCTTTGCTTGCCAAGATCCAGCATGCCGGTGCTGTGTTCCTGGGGCGCTGGACGCCCGAGGCCATCGGCGACTACGTCGGCGGCCCCAATCACGTGCTGCCCACCGCGCGATCCGCGCGCTTTTCCAGTGGCCTATCGGTGCTGGATTTCATGAAACGCACGACAATTGCACGAATGACGCCGGGTGCCCTTGCTGCAATTGGCCCTGCGGCGGAGGTTCTTGCATCCTCCGAAAGCCTTGGGGCGCATGGCGCATCCGTGCGCGCCCGCATGCAGAAACTGAACGAGGCCGCGGAATGAGCCGTCTCTACAAGATAGACATCGACGACAGCGCGCTGCCCGCGCCGACCCCGGAGATTGAACAGGAACGCCGCGTGGCGATCTTCGACCTTCTCGAAGAGAACGCGTTTGCCCTGCCGGCGCGCGAGGATCGCGACATCCCTGCGGGACCCTTTTCCCTACTGCTCGCAATCCGCGAGAAGCGGCTGGTGTTTGAGCTGCGCACCGAAGAGGACGTCCCGGCGGCGGAGTTTCATCTGTCGCTTGGTCCGTTCCGGCAGGTCGTGAAGGACTACTTCCAGATCTGCGAGAGTTACTTTGACGCTGTGAAAACCCTTCCACCCAGCCAGATCGAAACCATCGACATGGCCCGGCGCGGGATACACAACGAAGGCGCCCGGGTCCTGCAAGAGCGGCTGGACGGCAAGGCCGCGGTCGACACGGACACGGCGCGGCGCCTCTTCACCCTGATCTGCGTCCTGCATTTCGGGGGTTGATGTGGCGCAGGGCCTTCCCGGTTCGGTCCTCTTTTGCTGCGATCACAATGCTGTCCGCTCGCCTATGGCCGAGGGGCTGATGAAGCGCTTCTATGGGCATAATACGTATGTCCAGTCCGCGGGCGTTAAGGGAGACATGGAGATTGATGGGTTCTCTATCGCCGTTTGCGCCGAACTGGGTGTTGAGCTGTCCCGCCATCGGTCCCGCTCGTTCGAGGAAATGCAGGAATGGGGCGATGATCTTTCGAGTTTTGATCTGATTGTTGCACTGTCTCCGGCGGCCCAGAGAATGGCGCTGGAGTTCAACCGGTATCACCATATGGACGTACAGTACTGGCCGATCCTTGATCCGACGGGGATCGGGGAAACCCGCGATGCCAAGCTTGCCGCTTACCGGCAGGCCCGGGACCAGATCTCAGCCAGGATCACCAGCGCATTTGGACCGCCGACAGAAGATCCTGCGTGAGCCTGACCTTGCTCAGGGTCCGCGCAGCGCAGAACCTGCGATGTCACAGGCCCGGACCGACGGCACTTTCGCCTTGAAAATCGGGACGTGGCAGCGCATTTACCCAAGTGCCCGGATCTGGCCGGGCGGTGAAAGATGGAGATATCATGGCCAAGGAAGAGCTTCTCGAATTCCCCGGTGTCGTGAAGGAACTCCTGCCGAACGCGACATTCAGGGTCGAACTCGAGAACGGCCATGAAATCATCGCACACACGGCAGGAAAGATGCGCAAGAACCGCATCCGCGTCCTCGCAGGCGACAAAGTGCAGGTCGAAATGACGCCCTATGACCTGACCAAAGGGCGCATAAACTATCGCTTTAAATAGCGCGAAGCGATGCTTCACGCCGCGCGGGAAAGCGAGTTGGCCCAGCCAAGTCGCGTCCGGCGCCCGGTGATGGACTGGGCGGCGAGACCAAACACTGGTCTCTGTCGGCGGCGAAGGACCGGCGCAGACGAGCGCGCAGCTCGGCTCAGTTCCGGTCTTATCGGGCAAGGCGCGACGTGCTCCGAAGTTTCTGACATGGGTCACAGCACGACAAGTGTATCCCACCCCGCAAGAGACGACCGATGACCAGCTTCATCCTTGGCTCCGGCTCACCCCGTCGCCGCGAACTTCTGGATCAGCTTGGCCTCACGCCTGACCGTATCGTTTCGCCCGACATCGACGAGACGCCCGGGAAAGATGAACCCCCGCGCCCCTATGCGACACGCATGGCAACCGAGAAGGCCGCCGCACTCAACGTCGGTGAGGGTGAGATCGTGCTGACGGCGGACACAACCGTTGCCGTAGGCCGCAGGATCCTCGGGAAACCAGAGGACAGGGCAGAGGCGCGTACCTTTCTCACGCTCATGTCCGGTCGCCGACACAAGGTCATCACCGCCATCGCCGTGCGCACGCCAGAGCGGCTTCTGTCCCGGGACTGCGTAACCAGCGTCCGGATGAAACGCCTGTCGGACGCGGAGATCGAGGCCTATCTCGACACCGACGACTGGGTGGGAAAGGCCGGAGGATACGCGATACAGGGCCCCGCCGCTGCGTTCATTCCGTGGATCGAAGGAAGCTATTCCTCCGTGATGGGACTGCCCCTGTTTGAGACCGCGCAACTCCTCGCGTCCGCAGGCCTAAAGGTTCACCGATGAAAGGGCGCGTGCTCGCCATCGCGCGGCAAGAGGCCGGTGGGCATATCGCGGCGCTTCTGCAGGACGGCAAGCTCGACGACCTGTTGATTGACCCCCCGTTGTCTGGCCATCCCCCTGCCGTGGGCGCGATCTGCGTTGTACGGATCACCCGCAAACTTCCGAAGGCGGGCGCCTTTTGCGAGATGTCAGGCGGTGCCGAGGGGTTTCTGCGGGATGCGCGCGCGGTCTCTGCCGGCGACCTGAAACTTGTTCAAGTCTCCAGCCTTCCCGAGCCCGGGAAGGCCGTCACCCTGACCACGCGGCTTTTGTTCAAAGGCCCGCGCCTTATCCTGACGCCCGAGGCGCCCGGTGTGAACGTCTCGCGCCGGATCGGAAACACGGCGGAACGGGATCGGCTGACAGCCTGCGTGTCGAACGCCCTTGCGGAAAAAGACATTCCCGAAGGGTGCGGGGTGATTGTGAGGTCCGCTGCCCGCAATGCGGAAGAGGATCTTCTGATCTCCGAACTTGGCATGCACGTGGCGGCGTGGACCCGGGCAAGGGAACGTCTGAACGCGGGTACCCTTCACACCGGAACCGAAGGGGACGCGCTGACGATGGCCCTCACCGCCTGGTGCGATCCGCTGCCCGTTCAGGTCCTCTGCACCCCGAATCTCTGGGCCGAGGCGGAGAACGATCTCTACACGCTCCATCCGGGCCTCGAGGCCCGGACGGTCGTTGAACAGGACCCCATCGAGGCCAGCGGCGCCGACGAAGAACTCCGCATGGCGCGCGGTGTCACCGTCCCCATAGCCGGGGGCCGCATGTCCCTGGAAGGAACACGTGCCCTGGTGGCCGTCGATATCGATACCGGCGGGGATTTCACCCCAGCGGCGGGATTGAAGGTCAATCTGGAGGTCGCGCGCGCGCTTCCCCGGCAGCTCCGGGTCCGGGGGCTAGGCGGGCTCATCGTCGTGGACTTTGCCCCGATGCCGAAACAACATCGCCGAACCCTCGAAGAGGCGCTGCGCAAAGCGTTCCGCGCCGACCCGATCGAGACCGCGTTGGTGGGCTGGAGCCCCTCGGGCCTTTTTGAGCTGCAGCGCAAACGCGAGCGGCGGCGCCTTTTCCTGAAACGGAGCTGACCATGGCCTGCCCGATCTGCAAGAAACCGACCGACCCGGACCACCGGCCGTTTTGCTCGCGTCGCTGCGCAGACCTTGATCTGGGCCGCTGGATGACAGGCGCATACACGATTCCGGGCCGGGAAGAGGACGATGCACACGAACCTCCGGAAGACCGCTAATTCGGCGAAGATCGCACTGGACAGTGCCAGTGCGCCCGTCTAGAACACCGCGACCCGCGGGGAGCCTTCCCCGCCCCAGCGCCCGGGTAGCTCAGGGGTAGAGCAGTGGATTGAAAATCCTCGTGTCGGTGGTTC
>CAWUIX010000192.1:0-5345 GCA_963922395.1 uncultured Rhodobacterales bacterium
CGCCGACATGCGCCTCGCAGTAAGGCTTACCCTGCTGAACCGGGAGGCCGCAGAACCAGAAATCCTCGGTCGCCGGGTCACCAACTGGCCATTTGCAGGTCCGCTCGGTCAATTCCATGAGGCTTATCTTCTTCGACTTCTTTTCTACCTCACGCACGCTTGCGAGCGCCTCGGGTGAAATCTCGTTCGCCGACGGCTGTGGCGGCAATGGCTGACCGGCCGGGATGATGGGCCGACGGGCCGGCGGCGTGGGGCGTTCGGCAGGCGCAGGCTCCGCCTGTTCGACAGGTTCCGGCTTTGCGGCGGCTGGCGTCTTTTCCGGCTTGTCTTTCTCTTTGAGCGGTTTTGTCGGCTGCGCACCCGTCCGGTTTGAAAGGCCAAGACGGTGCACCTTACCGATCACAGCGTTCCGCGTGACGCCGCCCAGTTCCTTTGCGATCTGGCTCGCGCTTTGACCGTCGCTCCACATCTTCTTCAGAAGCTCGACCCGCTCATCCGTCCAGGACATGTTTTGCACCCGCTCCGATTTCAAAAAGCGGCCCCCTATGGAAGCCGCTTTGCCTTTTTGAGTTGTCCCTATTTTAAGCAGCGGCGGGCGGGGGCACAAGAGGATCTGCGTCTGGCCAGAGGTCGGATGCGTCATTGCGCGACGTATTTTTGAGAGCCGTCGCACAAGAGAGGCTGGACAGGTTGGCGCATTGGCGGTAACGCACCCGGCATGGAAAGAGTTGCAATCGATCTCCGACGATATCGACGCTGACAGCTGCGGCCGTGGGCCGACAGCATCTTTCCCGTTTTGCCCATCTTCCTAACCGTTGACTTGGCCCGGGGCCGCTGGCACCCCTTGGGCTTCTGAATAAGAGGACCTGTCCCATGATCCCCTCGATCCTGCCCACCTATTCGCGTGCTCCACTGTCCTTTGAGCGCGGTCGAGGTGTGTGGCTCACCGCGACGGATGGGTCGGAATATCTGGATCTGGGCGCGGGCATTGCCGTCAATTGTTTGGGGCATGCCCACCCTGCCCTTGTTGAGGCGCTGACGTCACAGGCCGAGAAAGTCTGGCATCTGTCAAACCTATACGAAATCCCCGAACAGAAGCGGCTTGCCGATCAGCTGGTCGATGCGACATTCGCGGATACGGTGTTCTTCACCAATTCCGGGACCGAGACCTGCGAGCTTGCGGTCAAGATGGTTCGGAAGTTCTGGCATGATCAGGGGCAGCCCGAGCGGACCGATATCATAGCGTTTTCGGGTAGCTTTCATGGGCGGTCCTCGGCCGCAATCGCGGCGGCAGGCTCGGAAAAGATGACCAAGGGCTTTGGCCCTCTTTTGCCCGGTTTCGTTCATGTCCCGTTTGGAGATCATGAGGCGTTGCAAGCGGCCGTCACGGAGAAGACCGCGGCGATCCTTGTGGAGCCGATCCAAGGCGAAGGGGGCATTCGTGTTCTGCCGGATGCCTGCCTGAAGGGCCTTCGGGATCTTTGTGACGCGTCGGGTGCCCTATTGGTGTTTGACGAAGTTCAGTGCGGCATGGGCCGGACCGGGAAACTCTTTGCCCATGAGTGGGCTGGGGTGGATCCGGATGTGATGATGGTTGCCAAGGGGATTGGCGGCGGCTTTCCTTTGGGTGCTGTGCTCGCAACAGAGCGGGCGGCGTCGGGAATGACGGCAGGGACGCATGGATCGACCTATGGGGGCAATCCCTTGGCTTGTGCGGTTGGGTCCCGGGTTATGGAAATCGTTTCGGATCCAACGTTTCTTGATGAGGTCAATCGCAAGGCGGCGCTCCTGCGACAGCGGCTTGAAGGGCTTGTCGCCGCGCATCCTGCCGTCTTCGAAAGTGTTCGCGGCTCGGGCCTGATGCTGGGTCTGAAGTGCAAGATCTCCGTGGCGGAGGTTGTCGCGGCCGGGTACAGCGCGCATGTCCTGACCGCACCCGCAGCGGAAGACGTGATGCGTCTCCTCCCTGCCCTCACCATAACTGACGACGAAATTGCCGAGGCAATTCAGCGGCTCGACCAGGCGGCGGCGTCCTTGTCCGCCAGTGGCGCCTAAGTTTGCCCCCGTAGAAAGCAGATCTAATGCCACACTTTCTGGACATACATAGAACTGAGACCGAAGATCTTCGGGCAATCATTGATCATGCGCATGCCATGAAGGCCGCGCGGGATGGACGGCCCAAGGGCGCGCTGGACGACGAAACCCCATTTGCGGATCGGATGGTTGCGCTGATCTTCGAGAAGCCGTCTACGCGGACGCGCACGTCCTTTGATGTTGGGGTACGTCAGATGGGGGGACAAACGCTCGTCCTGTCGGGGTCGGAGATGCAGCTGGGGCACGGGGAGAGCATTGCCGATACGGCGCGGGTGCTGTCGCGCTACGTGGATATGATCATGATCCGGACGTTTGAGGAGACCAGCCTTCTGGAGCTTGCCTCGAAAGCCACCGTGCCGGTGATCAACGGGCTGACCAACCGATCGCATCCTTGCCAGATTATGGCGGATGTCATGACCTACGAAGAGCATCGCGGGTCTATCGAAGGGAAGAAGGTCGTTTGGCTTGGAGATGGAAATAACGTTTGTGCGTCATTCCTCCATGCGGCTGGGCCGTTTGGATTTGAGATGGTGTTCTCGGGGCCTGAGCCATTGGATCCAGAGCGTGAGTTCATCGATCTGGCGCGGGCTCGTCGCGCCGAAGTTCGTATCGAACGTGATCCGGACGCGGCTGTGGCCGGTGCGGACCTTGTTGTCACAGACACCTGGGTGTCAATGCATGACGCTCCAAGCACACGTGAACGGCGTCATAATCAGCTCCGCCCGTATCAGGTGAACGAGGACCTAATGGCGAAGGCTGCGCCGGACGCGTTGTTCATGCACTGCCTCCCTGCGCACCGAGAGGAAGAGGCAACGAACGCTGTTATGGACGGGCCGCATTCTGTTGTATTCGATGAGGCCGAGAACCGCCTTCACGCGCAAAAGGCGATCATGCGGTGGTGCGCGGGTCTTTAGCGAAACACAGCTGAAACAATCGGATCTGGTATGAAACACGGTCCCCCGGTGACGGGCCACCGGGGGCTGGCGTAGTGTCCGCGGCACAAATTTCGTTCTTTGGATACTTCGATGTCACAGATTCATACGCTGTCGGAGGCAGGGTACCGCTGGGTTATTGCCGCGGCCTGCGCCACCATCCTTGCCGTTGTCATGGGACAACTGGTGAACGGTGTTTCCGTCTATTTTGTCCCGTTGGAGGCTGAGTTCGGGTGGTCGCGCGCCGATATCGCGCTGATCAACACGATCGGCCTTGTAGGCCTGGGTGTCGGCAGCATCTTCTTTGGAGCAATGGCCAATCGGATCGGCGCGCGTCGCATTGCGTTGACGGGCGTGGTGTCAATGGCGTTTGCGACGCTCATGGCCTCTCGCGCAGACGCGCTCTGGCAGTTCTACGTCCTGTTCTTCCTCGCGGGTGTGTTTGGTGGAGGCGCGCTTTCGGCCCCGCTGATGGCGCTTGTCGGGAACTGGTTTAAGGTGGGGGCCGGCCTGGCCATCGGGATTGTTGCGGCTGGCCAAGCGCTGGGTCAGGGTGCCGTGCCGTTTACGGGGGCTTTCCTGATTGAGGATTATGGGTGGCGGGATGCCTTGAAGATACAGGGCGCTGTCACGCTTATTGCACTGGCTCCGCTGGCGTTGCTCTTGCGAGACCCGCCGCGTGTTAACTCGTCAGTGTTCCGTGCGTCAGAACAGTCTCCGACAGGACTGCCCAACTGGATGATTACAGCATGGCTGTCGGTCGCCGTAATCTTCTGCTGCATTTGCATGGCGGTGCCCTTAATCCACCTGGTCCCTTACATGCAGGCCTGCGGATTGCCTGCTACCGATGCAGGGAGTGTTCTGTTTCTGATGCTCATGGTGGCGATCGCCGGACGAGCGGCCTTCGGTTGGCTTGCTGACCGGATTGGGGCGCTTCAAGCGTGGTTGCTGGCCTCTGCTTGGCAAACGGCTCTGGTTTTTGGGTTCACGCAGTTTGACCAGCTTTTCGCGCTCTATGCTTTTGCGGCCCTCTACGGGTTTGGCTACGCGGGTGTCATGACGTCTGTTCTGGTGACCGTTCGCAACCTCTGCGCCCCTGCAAAACGGGCCGGCACCATGGGGATTGTCGTGGCCTTTGCTTATGTTGGCCATGGTGCCGGTGGCTGGCAGGGCGGGTATTTCTTTGACCTGACAGGCGCTTACACCTGGACCTTTGGGATTGCGGCGCTTGCCGGGCTGGTCAATCTGGCGATTGTCGGTCTGTTGTTCATGGCGATCCAGACGAACGCAAACGCAGACGACGCCGTACCAGCGTAGTCAGTCTGGGTCGGATACGGGCGGAAGCGCGGCGGGTGCGGCGTCGCGCTTCAAGCTTGCGATCAGGCGCTTGGCGCGGCGCTCGGCGCGGCGCATGCGGATGGCGGTGTTAAAGACTTCCTCGAAGGTCGGCGACAGTGACCCCAGTGCTTCCGCAATCTTCTTGATCACGGTTTCGTCGTCAGTTTCCTCCTCAAGATCAAGCGCTGAGACGGCCAGTTCGTCGGCCAGTTCTTCCATCTTCGACATTCGGTGCCTGCCTTCCCCAATTCAGGGGTCATTTAACGGGTGATCGGGGGAAAGACCAAGAGGAACCTTAGACGCCGTAGATGCCGCTGAATTTGGTTTCTAGATACGCCAGAAGCGGCTCGACACTCGGAGTTTGTCCGGTTGCGAGCTTGATGACCTCCCTTGGGGCATGAAGCGCGCCGTGTTGTTGTAGACGATCCTTGAGCCATCCGGTCGCTTGGCTGGCATCCCCGAGACGCAGCGCGTCCATCACGCCGGGCTGATCGTTTAGGAGGGCTTCGAACAGGCATCCTGCGTAGATGTTGCCGAGGGCGTATGTCGGGAAGTAGCCGAACAGACCGACCGACCAATGTACGTCTTGAAGACAACCGTCCGAAGACTTCTCCACTTTGCGCCCAAAATCGGCCTCGAACCGGGTGTTCCAAGCGTCTGGCAGATCATCAACCGGCAGGTCACCGGAGAGTAAGGCACGTTCCAGGTCGAACCGCATCATGATGTGGAGATTGTAGTGCACCTCATCGGCTTCCGTGCGGATGAACCCGGGCGCGACGCGGTTGACGGTTGCATAGAAGTCTTTCGGGTCGGAAACGCCGAAATCACCGAATACACCGCGCATCTCATCGAAGAGCCATACACAGTATGCCTCTGAGCGGCCCAGTTGATTTTCGTAGATCCGGCTTTGGCTTTCGTGGACCCCCATCGAAGCGCCGCGCCCTAAGGGTGTTAGCAAATAGGACGGATCCACGGCCTGCT
>CAWUIX010000193.1:0-5334 GCA_963922395.1 uncultured Rhodobacterales bacterium
TGCCAGCCTCGCCCTCACCGGCCCAGCCCTGTCTCAGGGACAACCGATGACCGATATCGTGACGTCGGATGTGCGCGACTGCCGCTCCGGACTCGACACAAGGATGCCCCTGATCGCCTGGGGCGCCGATGTGGTGACGATAGAGGCCAATGGCGGCGCAATGGAAACGGCACGCGGCCCTCTCTCCAGCGCCGGTTGGTCCCTCGATCTGTCCGTGAAGGACGACTTTAGAAGCCAGGTCGAGGACTACCTCGCCTGTGACAGCCCGTTCCTCCGAGGAACGCTCGGCATGCTCACAGCAGCAGCCCCCGTGACAGAGGCCGACCCCCGCACAGCCCAGGTCGTCATCTACAAGCTCAGCTGGTCCGCCGGCGACGGCATCGTCGCAGGCCCCGGCATTTCGCGGATCGGCGACCTTAAGGGCAAGCGCGTCGCCGTCCAGGCCTATGGTCCCCATCTCGATTTCGTCGCACGTGTCCTTGATGACGCGGGCCTGTCCTTGAGCGATATCGAAATCGTCTGGACCCAGGATCTGACTGGCACCGATGACAGCCCCGCCGCAGTTATCGCGCGCGGCGACGCAGACGCCGCGGCCATGATCCTACCCGACGCACGTGCCCTGACCTCTGACGGTACCGTCGGAACCGGGGCCGAAGGCTCCATCCAGGGCGCTACGATCCTCTTCTCCACCCAAGAAGCGACTGCAGTGATCGGCGACTTCATCTCTGTCCGTCGGGATTTCTTCGACACCAACCGCGATGCCATCGCTCAGATGGTCAACGCCCTCTTCCGGACCGAGGAACAGGTCCGCCAGGTCATGGCGCAGGACGGATCTTCCGATCAAACCCGCCTCTCCACCCTGATCGCCGACGAAATGCTCGGCGGTCTCCCACCGGAGGAAGGCCTCTTCCTTTGGCGCGACGCGATCAGCGACGGCTGGTCGGGTAATGCAAAGCACTTCGGCGACCCCAAGGACCCGCGCCGCTTCGCTGTGCTGATGGACGAAATCAACGCCGCCCTCATGGGCGCCGAAATGATCCAACGCCCCTATGAATTGGGCACAGCCGGATGGGACTACCGCGAGTTGGCAGATGGACTGAATGACCTCTCCGAGCGCGAAATCGCGGCCTTCGACCCTGCGGCAGCCGCTGCCGCCGTCCAACGTCTGCGCCGCACCGGCCAACTGGACGCCAACACCAAGATCGACTTCTCGGTCTACTTCGAACCGGACACGCCCGATTTCCCGGCCGAACTCTATTTCCGGGACTTTGAGACCATCCTCCGCCTCGCCGCCACCTATTCCGGCGCGATCATCACCGTCGAAGGCCACGCCGACCCGCTGCACTACCTCAAGCGCGAGAAAGACGGCGCCAACAATGCGGAACTCAAGGCAATCCGATCCAGCGCCCTCAACCTCTCCCTGAACCGGGCCATCGCCGTCGTCGATGCGCTGGAAACCTACGCCAAGGACGAAGGCGTCTCGGTCAACCGCAACCAGTTCACCGTGGACGGCGTCGGGATCACAAGCCCCGTCCACAACCCGCCAGAAACCGCCGAGGAATGGCGCGAGAACATGCGCGTGGTCTTCCGCGTCCTGACGACCCAGGCCGAGGCCACCGAATTCTCACCGCTCTGATCCGGAGGGTAAGATGTTTAAGTCCCTCAGAACCATCTTTCCGATCCTCGTGATCGTGGGCTTCGCCATCGCGGTCTTCATGGACAACCGTCCCATCACCCGCGCACCGGTAACGATCACCCCCGACTGGGCCTCCATCGCCCTGTGGCCGGGCCTCGAATCCCCCACGGCTGCCGCCGAACCGGACGCGGCCCGGGAAACCACGATCCTCGTCTTCGACGACTCCGGCTCCATGAGCGACGAAATCCGGGACGCCAAGGCCGCCGTCCTCGACCTCGCGGCCCGCCTTCCCGACACCACGCATCTGGGCGCCGTCGCGCTCAACAAGGGCGTCCTCATCGAGCCCATGCCCGCGCGTGAAGCGGTCGTAGAACTGGAACAGGCCCTTGAACGTGTCTACGCCGATGGCAGCACCCCCCTGACCGAAGCCATGGCCGCAGCCTATGAGATGATCCGCCTCGCCGCCGCCGACCAACGCGGCTTCGGCAACTACCGGATCATCGTCACCACCGACGGCGCGGCCAATGACGAAGACACGCTTCTGACGGAAGTAAAGACAATCCTCTCCAGCTCCCCGGTTCAGATCGCCACAATCGGCCTCGGGATTGGCCGCGGCCATCCCCTGAACCTCGAAAACGAGACACAGTACATCGCTATCGACAGCGTGTCCGAAATGGCCGGCGCGCTCGAAACCGTCGCCGCCGAACAGACGACCTTCGATCCGATCACCCAGTTTGAGGAGACGAACTGATGCGCACGCCCTCACTCGAATGGAGCGAATGGACCCCAGGCCTGGACACGGGCGAGATGACCCTGGCCGAGGTCCTGTCGACCTTGCCCGCCGCCAACGCCGAGGATGTGCCAGAGATCATCCGCAAATACGAAAACCCCGAAAGTCCCGATGCCCTGCCCGGCGCCATCTCCCTCGCGCGGCATGACTGCATCCACGTGATCCTGGGCCGCGGCCTCCATGTTCAGGACGAGGCCTTCATCATCGGCGCCACGATGGGCGCGGCAAGCAATATCACTGAAGAGGACGTCGATACGTTCATACGGGTCTCTACCACGGAGTATCCCGAACACTGGCGCTTCAAACCCGAACACATCATGTCCTACCGCCTCGGTGTTGGGTTTTCTCTCGACAATCTGGCGAAAAAAGATCTTCACCTGATCCCTTTGGAAACAGAGGAATGGCAGGTCAAAACCGTGCACGACGTCCGCCGCGCCCTCGGCCTCGTGCCCGAGGAGATGCGCGCCTACTATCGCGCCGAGGAACATCTTGTGCCCGGAAGCCGTGCCAGCCGCAGGATGGACACCCTGAAAGACCGCAAGGATCAGGCCCTTTCGCAGCGCTAAACGCCCCGGAAACAGTCTGATGCCCCACCGGCAACGCGATCTGTGTCACACTAAACGTGTCGCGGGGACGAGGGGGCGCCGCGAAAGGGTGCGAGATCCGGCACGGATCCGCCCACAATCGACCACATCCGCGTGATCCCCTCTGGTAGAGGCGGCCGTACGCCCGACGTCTATCCTTGTACGCCCGCCGCTTGGCCCAAAGCTGAAGTGTGTAACCGGGCCAGAAAGGAGACGTCATGGAGACGGACGAGTATCAACCGGTAGACGACGAGCCGCAGTACACGGTCGAACCCGCGCCTGAAGCGCCAGGATCCGATACCCCTGAAGAGTACGAATTCACCGATTGGGCGCTGATCTAAGCCCTCATCCCAAAAGTCTTCGAAGACTTTTGCCAAGACTTCTCGAAAAGTCTTGAACCCCGGATCGCCCGGCCTCTACCGTCGCCCCATGGCGCGCATCTCCACCATACGAAACCTTGGCCCAGCGATGGAGCAGGCCTTCGAACGGGCCGGTGTCCAGACAGCCGAAGAGCTTCGTGATCTCGGCACAGACGCGGCCTACGCCAAACTCCTCGCCCAAGGCAGCCGCCCGCACTTCATCGCATACTACGTCATCGAGATGGGCCTCCAGGGACGCCCCTGGAACGACTGCAAAGGCAAAGAGAAAGAGCGCCTCCGCACCCGCTTTGACGCCCTCGTCGCGACACACTTCGACAAAGGTTTAAGCGATCTCGAACGCACCCTCGACGAGATCGGCGTTGTCCCACGCTAACCCGTCTTCAGTATCCCACGAGGGCCAACCGGATCGGCTCCAGCACGAACGGCGCTATGAACCCCACCGCACCTCCGGCGGCCACGCGCGCGGTGATCGACCCGAACCTCGGCGCAAATGCACACATGAGACCACAAATGACGGCGTAGAAGGCCGGTCCAAATAAATCCATCGAAACAATCCCCTTGCCAAAGCTTCGCCTCGGACAGCGGAAGCTGTCAAGGGACCCACTTTGGACGCTCAGGACGCCAGAAATCTCCCGACATAGTCCACCAACTGCGGCAGGTCCGGACCGGACGCTTCAGACGCCGGTCTCAAATCAGGCGCGCGCACCAAGGCTTCAAGCGCTTCAACCTGCCACGCCACATAAAGGCCTGGCCGACCCTCCAGCGCTCGCGCCGTCGCCACCTGATGATCACTGCGATGCTCACCCAACGCAAACCGGCGCGGCACAAGGATCAGCGGCTTTTGAAACCGCTTCGCCGAAAGAACCGACCCAATACCTGCATGGGACACCACGACACGCGCCGCCCGGAACGTCGCCTCAAACTCCGCCGGCGAAAAATGCGCCCGTGCCTCTAAATGCGCGCGCTCCTCTTGGTCCGGCCCGACCTGCGCGATCACCTCCTCGCCCAGATCTGGCGCAAGGCGATCCATCTCTGCCATCAACCTCGGAAAAGCGAGCTGGGTGCCGATCGTTACAAAGATCACAGCACGCTCCCTTCGAACCCGACACCCTCTGCCTGCGCCACAGCCTCCCATTGCGACAGGGTCACATGGGCAAAGCGCCGCGCAAGCCGCCCCGAAGCGGAGAGACGTTCCCCATTGGCCACGCTGTCAATCCAAAGCGTACGCGCGCCCACAAGCCGTCCACACAGGACCGAGATCAGCCCCGGAAGCGCACCGGTCGTCACGATGTGCCTTGGCCGATGCTTCAAGGTCAGAAAGAGCACCGCAAAGAAACAGCGGATCGCAGCGACCGGTTCGTTCACATTGCAATCGGGAACAAGGCTGGCCGGGGCGGCGTCAAACTGCGCTGCAAGGCCAGGCAGCGTCGTGACATAGCGTACATCGCTGACGTCCCAAGCCGCCCTCATCTGCAGAAGCTGCTGCCAATGCCCCCCGCCAGACGCGATGACGAAAACAACGCCCCGATCGCTCATCGCCCACACCGGCCGCAATGCCCATTAGAAAACAGATCAACGACGGAATCCGCACAACGCCAAGCGCTCTGCCACGTCCAATCCCCGGGACCCATTACAGAACCATGCCTAAGCCCGCTCGACCCGGATCTAACCGAAGATCCGATCACCCTGCTCATCGATCACGGCCTTCGCTTTCCGAAGAGTCGCCTCAGCCGCCGCATCAAGGCTGTCCAACGTGTCCGCCCGGATCAGTTGGTGCGTTTTCACCTCGCCCCCGATCTCCTTCTCGATCCGCGCGGCAATGCGATAGCGCGACCCCTCCTTCATGGGCTCCACGAAAATCGAATAGTCATGATAGACCTCGGGCTCTGCCTTGCTGGAGGTCCCTCCGCCACCGCCAGAGCCACCGCCGAAGAGTTTTGAGAA
>CAWUIX010000194.1:0-5322 GCA_963922395.1 uncultured Rhodobacterales bacterium
GGAACGGCAGTCGCAACGACAGCGCTTCCAATGAGATGCTGGTCCGTGCAATCTGCAGCCTCCTCGCGATCTCACCGGGATCGAGATCGATCGCAACGGCGCCATACCCAAGCCTTGCTTCTCCTACGATGCCCAGAACCTGAAGCCCGAGTGCATCTGCGTCTGACCTAAGCCGCCCGATCACATGCACGCGGCTCTCCGCGATGTCACCGCCATCGATGCATTCCACCAGGTGCTTCTGCACAGAGCTGGCAATATCTCTCTCCAGCTGGTCCGCCGGAAGCCGCCAACCGGTGTCGTCATCGGACGCTCCGGTCACGAGTCGCCGGGAGACATAATAGCGATAACGTTTATCCCCCTTGCAGGCGTGCGACGGCGTCAACCGATCGCCGGTCTCATCAAAGAGCTTACCTGCCAGAGGCGATGGATGCGCCGCAGCCGGTTTGCAGCGTGGCTTGGCAGAACGGTCGATGAGCCTAGACTGGACGGTGTCGAACCGGTCGGGATCAATGATCGCTGCGTGCTGGCCTTCATGCACTTCGTCCTTGTGGCGTATGCGCCCGGCATACACTGGATTCGACAGCACATGGTGGATTTGCCCCCGGCCCATCACCGATCCACCGCGCGGCGTTCCGTCCCGACCGATCCGTCTCTTTGATCTCAACCCGAGCTTCACGGCTTCCCTTGTGACCGCCGTCACCGAACCGAGTGTCTCATAGAAGTCGAAGAGCGTTCTCACAGTCTCCGCCTCCGATGGAACAACGCGCAACGTGCGGTCCGCGGCGTCATAGCCAAGCGGCACGTTGCCTCCCATCCAAAGGCCCTTGGCCTTTGAGGCCGCGATTTTGTCGCGAATGCGCTCAGCCGTCACTTCGCGTTCGAATTGGGCAAAGCTGAGCAGAACATTCAGCGTCAGCCGTCCCATGCTGGTGGCTGTATTGAACGACTGAGTCACCGAGACGAACGAGGCTCCTGCCCCATCAAGTCGCTCAACGAGTTTTGCAAAGTCAGTGAGAGACCTTGTCAGCCGGTCAATCTTGTAGACAACAATCCGGTCGACACGGCCTACCTCGACATCATCCATCAGGCTTTGGAGTGCCGGGCGGTCCAGATGCCCGCCTGAGATTCCACCATCGTCATATCGGTCTTTGACCAGAACCCAGCCCTCGTGGCGCTGGCTTGCGACATAAGCCGCGCAGGCTTCATACTGCGCGTCGAGCGAGTTGAAGCCCTGGTCCAACCCCTCCTCGCTCGACTTGCGGGTGTAGATCGCACAGCGGGTTCGCGCCACCTCAGGCGCTCCGCTTTGCGGTCAGCCCGAAGAACCGCGGGCCCGACCAAGCTGTGCCGGTAATTCGTTTGGCGACAGCAGAGAGCGAGCGGTATGTCGTGCCATCCAGAACATAGCCCTCGTTTGTCACTTCAACCCGATAGGTCCGGCCATTCCACTCCCGCACCAGGTGCGTGCCAGTCGACGGGGTCGCGGCACCCACGTCACCGGCGCTCTTGCCTCCGGCAATGGCTTTGAGTGCGCGCTGTTTTTTCGGGCTCAACCCGCCAAGAGCCCGCGCCTGGATCTCATAGGCCAGCAACCGTCTCAGTGTTTGGACCCGTAAGCGAGATGGCAGCGTGATCCCCGGCACAGCCGCCAGCGCTTCGGTACAAGCGGCGTGGTCCATGTGGGCGATCTCCCGAAGTTGTTCCGGGAGATCGCGGGCCCCTTGCCCGCTCATGAGACGGCGTCGATCCGATAGGCCGGTATCTTTCCGCTGCGGTCGAGGGTGATCTCAGTTCCGTCCTTCCTGAGGCGGGAAATCGCGGCCCTAATGGTATGCGGTTGCCAGCCCAGCGCCTTCTGGAGCTGCCCGACAGTGGCGCCTCGTGGGCGGCCCAGCAGCCCTTCGAAGCGGGCTTTCTTCGATTTGCTCGCTGCAGTCTTTCCTGTTTGCGTGGTCATGTTTGTCTCCTGTGGTGATCGGCGCTGGTCCATCCGGCGCCCCGTACCACCGCAAGCCCGGGGAACCGGGCGGAGACATGCGACGTAGCTGCGTCGCCTCACCCACACACGCTCACAATGCGCGCGTAGTCCAGTCATTCGTTGGAGAAATTGGGCTATTGGCGTGAATTACCGCCAACCCGGCGCACGCATGGCCATTCGCAGCAACCGACCAGCCCAAACCGCCAAAATGTCAGCTCCAAAAACCCAGGTGAACGGCCGGAATGAACAGAACCCGCCGTTCGTGCAAACCGCAGAGAATGACAGGAGAGAGCCCGAAGCGGCCGATCAATAGGTAATTTGCCACGCAATCGGCGGAATGCGGCTGCTTTTTTTGACCAGCCGCCTTCGATAATGTTCCGCTGTTGATACAGCGCAAGGCGCTCAACGTTAGCCTGCTTTATCGAGAAGTCAGCATTCCAGGTTGGTTTTCTTAGATGAAACAGATTCTCAAAGGCGTTCTTGCGCTCGTTGTTGTCATCCTCGCCGTGGCGGTTGGCTACGGGGTTTTTACGGACGGGCAGAGCCCACTGCCCGACGGGTTCGCGCAAGGAAACGGCCGTCTGGAAGCTGAACAGGTGGACATCGCGCCGACATTGCCGGGGCGCGTCTCGCGCGTGATGGCGCCGGAAGGGAGTCTCGTATCCGCCGGAGATGTACTTGTGGAAATGGATACAGACGAGTTGTCCGCTGCTTTGGACCGCGCGGATGCGGAGGTTGCACTTGCAAAACAGATAAAGGCCGAGGCGGAGGCTGTCGTTGTGCAGCGCGAAAGTGAGGAACTCCGCGCCCTACATGAACTCGAGCGTGCAGACGTCTTGCTCAAGGGCCAGAACATACCCGAGTCCGTGTTCGAGGAACGTCAGACCGAGCATCAGGTTGCCAAGGCCGTGCTGGGCGCAGCGCACGCACGGGTCGCAACGGCCGACAGCCAGATTGTGGCCGCCGAAGCCGAAACGCGCAGGATCAAAGCGCAAATTGAAGACAGTACCCTGGTCGCGCCAATGCCAGGGCGGGTGCTTTATCGGCTGGCGGAGCCAGGGGAAGTCGTCGGGGCCGGCGCACCGATCTTAACGATTCTGAGCCTGGAAGACGTCTATATGGAAGTCTTCTTGCCGGCGCGTGAGGCAGGGCTGCTCCCGATCGGGGCCGAAGCGCGGATTGTCCTGGACGCCCTTCCTGAATACGCGATCCCGGCCACCGTCAGCTTCGTTTCGCCAGAGGCTCAATTCACCCCGAAGCAGGTAGAAACGCTGAGCGAACGCGAACAGCTCGTCTTTCGCGTGCGCGTACGGATCCCCGAAGATTTGGTGACCGGTCGAATTGAGCATGTGAAGACTGGCATGCGAGGCATTGCCGTCGTCCAGCTTACCCCGGACATTGCCTGGCCCGAGACATTGGAGAGGCGCATTCCGGCTGAGCTGTTCGAATGAGCGCAGGCGCCTCATCGTCAGGCATTCTCGTCCATGAGGTGTCACACCGGTACCGCGATCGTACGGCCTTGGATGGTGTTTCAATGGACTTACCGGCTGGCAAGTTGGTGGGGCTCATCGGGCCAGACGGCGTCGGCAAGTCCACTTTGTTAGGTCTGATCTCAGGTGCAAAGAAGCTGCAAACAGGGTCGATTGAGGTGCTCGGCGGTTCGATTGCGGATCCCAAGCATCGACGCAAGGTATGCCCGGCGATCGCATTTATGCCGCAGGGACTGGGCCGCAACCTTTATGCGGAGCTCTCAGTAAAGGAAAACCTGGAGTTCTTTTCACGACTCTTCGGGCAGGCAGCAAGCGAGCGCGAAGAACGCATTGAGACCTTGCTTGCGGCAACAGGCCTTGCGCCCTTTGCCGACCGGCCGATGGGAAAGCTTTCCGGGGGTATGAAGCAGAAGCTTGGCCTTTGCTGCGCCCTTATCCATGACCCTAAGCTTCTGATCCTGGACGAGCCGACGACCGGGGTCGATCCGTTATCGAGACGTCAGTTCTGGAGTTTGATCAACACAATACGGGACGGTTCACCCGACCTGACCGTGCTTGTCTCAACTGCGTACATGGATGAAGCAGAAGGTTTCGACTTGCTCGTTGCGATGGACGCCGGCCGGTTACTTTTTGAGGGCAGCCCAAAGGATCTAAAGGGGGAATCCGAAGATCTCGAAGCGGCGTATCGGCGACTTCAGGCTGACGGCGGGCAGAAAACTCCATCGATTACAGAACCAAAAGTGGCACTCAACCATGACCCTGTGATCACTGCACAAGGACTGACGCGACGCTTCGGGGACTTCACCGCAGTTGACCAAGTCGACTTTTCAATCAGCCGAGGCGAGATCTTTGGCTTCCTTGGTTCGAACGGCTGCGGCAAGTCCACGACCATGAAGATGCTGACGGGCTTGCTTCCCATCAGCGAGGGTACCGCAACCCTGTTTGGCTTGCCGGTCGATGCCCGTAATCGAGAGATGCGCAAACAGATCGGATACATGAGCCAGGCGTTTTCGCTCTATGGCGAGTTGACGGTCGAACAAAACTTGCGCCTCCATGCACGGATCTTCGCTGTCCCCGACCAGGTGTCTCGTGTTCAGGAATTGATTGAACGCTTCTCGCTCACGGCGCACCGCGACGCCCTGGCCTCTGCCTTGCCGCTCGGCATCAAGCAGAGACTCTCACTTGCCGTCGCGGTGATCCATCGCCCGTTGGTGTTGATCCTGGATGAACCGACCTCAGGCGTCGATCCAGACGCGCGCGATGCCTTCTGGGAGCTCCTGATCGAACTTTCGCGAAGGGACGGCGTTACCATCTTTGTGTCGACCCACTTCATGGCAGAGGCCGAGCGATGCGACCGGGTTTCTTTCATGCATGCCGGGCGGGTTCTGGCGGAAGGCACACCAAACGAACTGATCGCATCCCGCAACACCGAAACGCTTGAGGGCGCCTTCATCTCAATTCTTGAGGAGGCCGATCCGCCCGCGCCTGTTGGTTCGTTGCCGGCACCAAAAGAAGGAGAAATGCCGGTCGATGGCGGCGGAGCGGGACGCACTCTCGCCTACGCTCTGCGCGAGTCGGTAGAAGTAATGCGCGATCCCGTTCGGCTCGCCTTCGCCTTTTTGGGTTCGGCAATTCTAATGCTGGTCTTCTGCTTCGGCATAACACTGGACATCGAGGAACTGGACTTTGCTGTTCTCGATCAATCACAGGGACCAGAGAGCCGCGCGTATATATCTGAGATTGCGGGGTCCCGTTATTTCAGGCCGACACCACATCTTGAAAATGCAGAGGAGGGACGGCGCAGGCTGACGACAGGTGACGTCTCGCTCGTTATGGAGCTACCGCCTGACTTCG
>CAWUIX010000195.1:0-5295 GCA_963922395.1 uncultured Rhodobacterales bacterium
ACTCCTGGATGCTTGAGGATCGGTAACACAACTTTAACGGGTATGCAAGTGGATGTGCTCGGTGCTTGGATCGCAGTTCTCTTGCCATGATCAACCTTCACCCCTAGAACCCCCCACACATTTGGGCTGGCAGGCAAACCCCAATGGATCGCTTCGATCCCCATCTCTCCCTCAAACTCGCAACGACCGAGGAGGACCGCCTCGGAGCGTATAGATTGCGCTATCGCGTCTTTGTTTCGGAGCTCGGAGGTGATGGCGATCTGGTCGACCACGCAATGAAATTTGAGATGGATCGCTTTGATCCATTCTTCGACCAGATTGTCCTCGTCGATGACAGGGTCCCAACGTCAACCCTCAACCACGTCGTCGGCGTTTACCGGGTGATGCGCGGGGATCAGGCAAAGCGGGCGGGACAGTTTTACTCCGAAGACGAATACGACCTAACCGTTTTGAAGACCTCGGGGCGCAACCTTCTCGAGCTTGGCCGGTCTTGCGTCAGCCAAGACTTGCGAAACGGCGCAGCGATGCTTCAGCTATGGGACGGTCTGGCAAACTACGTCGCCGATCATCGGATTGATATCCTGTTCGGCGTTGCAAGCTTCCATGGCACTGATCTTGCGTCATTGTCTGCGCCACTTTCACTGCTCTACCACAGACACCTTGCGCCACCTGATCTTCGCGTGCGCACAGTCGAGGCCGCCTATCAGTCCATGGATCTGATCGCATATGCAGATATCGACAGACCTGCCGCGATGCGCGCTGTGCCCACCCTTATCAAATCTTACCTAAAGCTTGGGGGTTGCGTGGGAGACGGGGCATTTATCGACCACCCTTTCAATACCATCGACGTCTGCCTCGTGATGGACACGCAAGCGCTCAGCGTCTCGGCGGAACGGCGTTACCGGATCGATCAGATATGAGCCAGACATGGCACTCCGATCCGCCCGAACCCGCTTCGATAAGTTTGGCAGGCTGGGCCCGCATCATCTTTCGTGGCCTACCGCTTTCGATCATCGTCTTCGGCGGGCTCGCCGTGCTTCTCTTGATCCGCGTCATCGAGAAACCAGTTCACGGTACCCACCGCCCTTGGACGCCATGGATCACGCAAGGCGTATGTCGCGCAGCTTTCGTAATCCTCGGGATCAAACACAGGGCCCACGGCGAACGGATGTCGCAACCGGGTGCTGTCATCGCAAACCATGGCTCCTGGCTAGACATTTTCACGCTGAACGCGCGAAAGCGGGTCTACTTCGTTTCAAAAGTAGAGGTCGCCGGCTGGCCCGGGATCGGTTGGCTGGCCCGCGCGACTGGCACCGTGTTCATCAACCGGGTCGCAAGCGAAGCCGCAGCACAGCGCGACGTGTTTCGCACCCGCCTGCAAGCGGGTCACAAGCTCCTCTTCTTTCCCGAGGGAACCTCTTCAGACGGGCGTCGTGTGCTCCCCTTCAAATCCACGCTGTTTGCAGCGTTCTTCTCTGAGGAACTGAGGTACCTGATGTACGTCCAACCCGTTGCAGTTGTCTACCATGCTCCTTCGGGGGCGGACCCTCGATTCTACGGTTGGTGGGGTGACATGGGGTTTGGACCGCACTTGCTTCAGATCCTGTCATGCAGAAAGCAAGGCTCCGTGGACGTCTATTATCACGAACCGGTTCGTGTCTCCGACTTCAGCGATCGCAAAGCGCTCGCACGGGAAACCGAGGAAACCGTCCGCGCGACGTTCCTAAAAGCACAGGAATCTTACTCGGCCTGAGCCGCAGCTTTTATAACAGCAAGCGCCTGGGCGGCATCCGGCTGCGACCAGATTTCCTCGCCAACCGAAAGAAAATCCACGACATCGCGCAAATGACCAGCGGCCTCAGGCGTAATACCGCCCTCCGCAACAACCGGGATCTCGATCATCTCGCTCCACCAGGCAAAAAGATCGATCTCTGCAACACTGCCGTCGCCAAGCGCAGAGGCAGTTACAGGCCCGAAACTGATGTAATCCGCGCCCTGTTCGCCAGCGGTCATGCCATCATGGCTGGATGTGCCGCAAAAAGCGCCAACGATTGCCTCTCCTCCCAGCGCTTTCCGTGCGGACCGAACCGACCGCGATCCGTCCAACAGGTGCACCCCATCCAGTCCCAGCCGTTCGGCCAGACCGATGTGACTGTCGATCACACAGGCCACATCCGCCCGGTGACACACCTCGCGCACGGCATCGGCGGCCCGCGCAATTCGATCTTCATCGCGCGACGCGAGCGCCAAGCGTACGCAAGCAACCTCATGGGCGTCCAGAACATCGTCCAACCGGTCAGGAAAGCTCGAGAGCTCGAAATCCGGTGGCGTGACCAGATAAATTTGTGGGGCTCCCCCCTCGGACGCATCGGCCATCTTTGGCTCCCTCACAGCGCTGGCGACGCTATAGCCGGGTTATTCGTCCAGTGCCAAGGGGTTGGCTGCCCTCCTAGAAGAAGGTGCTGACCTGTTGCAGAACCCGGGGCAAGCGGTTGGCAGTCTAGCGAGGACACGCGATCCGAACCCTCCTTGCCTGTGCGGCTCGCCAAGCGTACCACGCCCCCAGGATCGAAGCGAACCCAGGTGATATCGTGCAACCAAGCTTTGTGCTGGTACGTCCCCAAATGGGAGAAAACATCGGAGCAGCCGCACGTGCGATGTGGAATTTCGGCCTCAACCGCATGGCGGTGGTGGATCCTCGAGACGGCTGGCCGAACCAAAAGGCGGTGGCCATGGCCAGCGGGGCCGGGCGCCTCTTGGACGACGCGCGCCTCACAACCACGGTTCCCGATGCGGTCAAAGATGCCGGATACGTCTTCGCCACGACTGCGCGTCCCCGTGGCCTGACCAAGCCGGTTTTTTCACCCGAGGCAGCGATGCAGGAAGCAGCGCGTCGTTGCTCCGAAGGAACCCCTGTGGCTGTGCTGTTCGGTCCCGAACGCGCTGGTCTCGAAAACGCCGACATATCCCAGGCGAACGCAATTATCACAGTTCCAGTAAACCCCGAGTTCCCTTCGCTGAACCTTGCGCAATGCGTTCTCCTCTGCGCCTACGAATGGCGCCGCGCGACCGAAGCCGTAACCGCACAAGAGACTGAGCTGGCTGGCACCGAGTGGGCCCGGCATGAAGAAGTCGAAGCGCTCTCTCGCCACTATGAGGAACGACTGGAGGAGGCGGGCTTTTTCTTCCCGACCGAGAAAGCGGCAGGCATGAAGATCACCCTGCGAAATCTTTGGAGCCGGATGCCCCTCACGCGCGCAGATGCTCAGATCCTGCATGGCATCCTGCGGCAGATGGTCAGGTGGAAGACCCGCGGTGACCGGCTGGACCAGGACGGCCCGAACGCTTAGGTAACCCTGTAAAGCGAGGGAAGGGCGGAATGGCCGGAAAACGCAGCATCTTTGAAGAGGTCGAGACGACCAAGCCAAACGCGGAGGCGCCAAAAGGCGGCATGATCGATGAGGCACGTCGCGGCGCTCCACGCGCCATCCGGATCTGGCTGATGATCCTGTTCGCCCTCGTCGTCGTTATGATCGCGGTTGGGGGCCTGACACGTCTCACGGATTCCGGGCTCTCGATCACCGAATGGGCCCCCATCTCGGGGGCAATCCCGCCTTTGACGCCTGAGGATTGGACCGCAGAGTTCGAGGCCTACAAAGCCATCCCAGAATACCAACTCCAAAACCAGGGCATGAGCCTTGAGGCCTTTAAAGTCATCTACTGGTGGGAATGGGGTCACCGTCAATTGGGTCGCGTGATCGGGCTTGTGTGGGCCGTTGGGTTCCTTGGCTTCCTTGCGGCCCGAAAGATACCTACGGGATGGACGGGGCGTCTTTTCCTCCTTGGGATTCTGGGTGGCCTTCAGGGGGCGATTGGATGGTGGATGGTGTCGTCCGGCCTCGGGGCCGGGATGCTCGACGTTGCCAGCTACCGCTTGGCCATCCACCTTGGCCTCGCATTCGTGATCCTCGGCCTGATCGCCTGGTTCATCTTAAAGCTGGGTCGTCGGGAAAGTGATCTGATCCAGGCTCGACGAAACAGAGAGCCGAAACTCTGGACCTCTGGCACGGGTCTAATGCACCTTGCTATGTTACAGGTCCTTCTGGGCGCTCTCGTAGCTGGGATCGACGCAGGTCGAAACTACACCGACTGGCCGCTGATGGCCGGGGGCTTTCTCCCGCCCGAACCCCTTGCGTTGCAGCCCATCTGGCGCAACTTCTTCGAAGATGATGGTCTCGTTCAGTTCATGCACCGCATGGCCGGCTATGTGCTGTTTCTCTACGGTGTCTTCGTCTGGACCCGAGCCCGGAGATCTCCAAACGGCCAAACCCGCTTCGCCTTCAACGCCGTTCTAGCAATGCTCAGCCTACAGATGGTCCTGGGCGTCGCGACCGTGCTCTATTCCGCGCCGTGGCACATCGCCATTGTGCATCAGTTCGGCGCGGTCGTGCTCTGGACCCTAATCCTGCGCGCCCGGTTCCTTGCAGGCTACCCACTGGCCCAATCGGTTCGAGGATAACGCATGACCGCATACGATGATCTCATGGCCTTTCAGCGTGAGACAGAGGCCCTGTCCCAGATTGCCGGCCGCCTGTCCTGGGATCAGGAAACCATGATGCCGCCGGGTGCTGCCGCACAGCGGGGCGAAGAAATGGCGGCGATCGAAACCGTCCTTCACGCCCGCCGGACCGATCCGCGCCTGGGTGAGTGGCTCGCCTCAGCTTGCGCGCCTGATCCTGCGGCAGCCGCTCAAATCCGCGAAATCAAGCGCAGCTTCGAACGTGCGACCCGGATCCCAGCTCGCCTCGCCGCGGAAATCGCACGCCAAACCAGCCTGGCGCAAGGCATCTGGGCAGAAGCGCGGGCCAACGAAGACTGGGAGGCCTTCCGTCCGACCCTGGAAACAATCGTAGGTCTCGTGCGCGAGCAAGGGGAGGCACTGGCAGACGGTGGCGACCCCTACGCCGCACTCCTGGACGACTATGAACCCGGGACATCGCCAACTGAAATTCAGGACCTGTTCGATGCGCTTCGGCCGGGTCTGGTTGGCCTTCTCGACCGCGTCTTGGGCAGCGAAACAACTCCTCCAACGCTCAAGGGCACCTTCCCCGAAGACGGTCAGCTTGCGCTTTCGAAAAAGCTCGCGACGGCATTTGGATACAACTTCGACCGGGGCCGGATCGATAAGGCCGTACATCCGTTTTCCTCAGGCTCGGGACATGACGTCCGCATCACCACGCGCACCGCGCTCGACGATCCGTTCAACTGCTTTTACTCAACGATCCACGAAGTTGG
>CAWUIX010000196.1:0-5291 GCA_963922395.1 uncultured Rhodobacterales bacterium
CGGCCCTTTGCCTGACCGTTATCGTCAGATGACCGCTCTGAGCCCAAAGCGGACACACAGCTACTCTGGGATATTCGACAATTCGAACACCGGAAGGGAAGCGGGGCGCCTAGGTGATGACCTCCAATCCGGTATGAAGATCAAGCGGTCGTTTCGGTGTGGAAGGTCTCGGCAAACTTGGTGAAGAACTTCGCGGAAAGTTTTTTTGCGGTGCTCTGAATGAGGCGGCTTCCGAGTTGTGCCAATTTGCCACCGATATCGACGCGAGCCTCATAATGCAGGGTGGTTTTTTCACCTTCTTCCCAGAGCGTCACTTCAGCACCGCCTTTGGCGAAGCCAGCTGTTCCGCCCGAACCTTCGCCGGTCAACGAAAACGCACCAGGAGCGCCGGATTTATCCAGATGCACCGTTCCCCCGAACCGAGCCTTTACCGGTCCGACTTTCAGAACGACCTTCGCTTCCAGTTCCGTGTCGGAGTGCTGAATCAATTCTTCGCAACCGGGAATGCACTGCTTCAAGATCTCGGGATCGTTCAGAGCCGCATAAACCTTGTCGCGGGGGGCGTCGATGACGACTTCGTCTTTTAATTCCATAGGTCTCTTCCTCTCAGCAGCAGGGGTGCTTGATGGATTTCAGAAGGTCAGCCTGTTCTTCGGTGAGCGCAGGCAAGAGCCGGATGCGTATCCGGCGCAGAAGGTTTACGATACGACCCATTGTTCAGCCTCCGTTAGAAAAGCGAGCTTCGCGTCGGCCAACTCCGTTGGCGTGTCGACGTCGAAGAAGAAAGCGCGATCGTTGGTTTCGAAACGGTTGATCAGGTGCGGGTTGTTACGTGTGAAAGCTTGGCACCCGGTGTTCTTACCCTCGGCAAGGATCTGGGCGCGGTACTTGCGCGGTAGGACGATGGGGTTGCCCCTAGTGTCACCTTGCATCGGAACTGTGATACGGCTTTCCGCGCATTTTCCGTGAGCCAGAAGCAGCACCTTCAGCGCTTCTTCGGTCAGAAATGGCTGGTCCCCGGGCACAACAAGTGTAGCTGTCGCATCTGGAGCCGCCCGCAGCCCCAGTTCGACCGAGGCCGCCTGCCCGGTGTCCGGTGCCTGGTTGCGAACAGGCCGGAGATCAAGGCCATCCAATGCTTCTGAAACGGACTTTGGATCACGACCCAGAATGACGACCGGCGGCAGGCTACAGACAGGCACAACGGCGTCCGCAACTCGGCGAATAATCGGGACACCGCCGACCTCTTCGAGCAGCTTGTTGGGGCCTTCCATCCGGGTCGAGAAACCAGCGGCCAGTATCACTGCGGTGACGCTCATTTCGCGCCTCGGCGTTCGGCAATGATCTGAGCAAGTATCGACAGGGCGATTTCATCGGGTGTCGCCGCGCCGATGGGCAATCCGGCGGGCGCAACAACTTGGTCGAGCGCTTCGGCATTGTGGCCCTTTTCCAAGAGCTTTTGTTTCAGCGCGGCGGCCTTACGGCCACTTCCAACGAAGGCAAGATAGGCGGGTCCTACCTTCAACGCGGCCTCTAGTGCCGCCAAATCTCCACGACCTTGTGTCGCCACCACCACATAGGGAGCATCTCGCCCTTGCCGTACCGGTTCCCGCGGTGGTTGCTCCTTCAACCGGAAGTCAAAAGGTCCCGCCAGCGCTGCCAACGCAATTGCAACGGGGCCTTCTCCGAGGATCACGAGATCAGGTGAGGGTACGAAGGGTTCCACAAAGATATCCAGGCTACCCTTGCTGGCGCATCCGTTGCGCTCAAAGATCATCCCGTCGCGGACTTCACATGGCTCCACGCCCTCTGCTTCAAGCTCTTCGTCAGGCCTAAGCGCGACAAAAACAGGATCATTGCGCGATATAGCAATCCGAGCTGCACGACCGATCGCGCCGCGTGCACAGCCACCACCCATCCAGCCTTCAAGAATCTCGCCCGCTGCCGAAACGATGGCCTTGGCCCCGGGAAGAGCGGAACTGGAACCCGAAGCACGGACAACGGTTGCCAGCGCGTATGGTCGGCCCTCGGCCCGGAGCGCGCGCTGTCTGTCATCGAGGGTCTGTGTCGAAAGGGCCGTCGGTTTCATAGCCGCTCCATTTCAGCGTCCAGCGCGGCGATCGCTTCTAGGGTGTTTGCCGCGAAGAAACCGTCGAGATGCGGCAGCGCCTCGGCCATACCACGGGCGATCGGCTCATAACCTTTCCAGCCTTTCAGTGGGTTAAGCCAAACAATCCGGCAACCGCGCCGCTTGAGATGCTCGAGCGCTTCGCCAATCCCCTCTGCCCCGTCGCTGTCATAGCCGTCAGAGAGAATTAGAACCACGCAGCGCCCATCGACGAATGAAGGCGCAAATGCACGGGCGAAGTGCTGCAGGTTTCCGCCGATGCGAGAGCCTCCGCCAAAGCCATCGGAAAGTAGTGTTAAGCGATTGAGGGCACGGAAGGGATCCGGATCACGGAGTGCCTCGGTGATCCTCACCAAGCGCGTGTGAAAGATATAGGCGTCGCTCGCGGGATCGTTGTTCATGAGACCGGCGAGGAAGGCCAGAAACGGCCGGGCATATGCTGTCATCGAACCCGAGACATCGCAAAGGGCAACGAACTTCACAGGCCTGTCGGGGCGGGCACGGCGTGGCAAATGAAGTGGTTCACCGCCGGATGCGAGACTTTTGCGGGCGAGGCGGCGAAAATCGATCTCGTTACCTTTACGCGACGGACGGCGACGACGAGATCGACGGTCACGGATCGCGCGGCCCAACCGCTCTGCAACGCGTTCGGCTTCAGCGATATCTTCAGCCGAAACAATATCGCGAAGGTCTTTTCTCATCAGATTTTCGACGCGCGAGGCAATCAGCCGACCTTCACCGTCGCCTTCTGCTTCTCCATCATCCGACCCATCCGGAGATTGCCGCTCGCCCGCGCCTGCAGCTTCGAGGCCTTCGGCCGTCGCCATGGTGCGGGTATGTTCATGCTTTGACTGTCCCGTGGGAGCAATCCTTTGCACCACGCGTCCGCCATTCAGCCAATAGGCATCGAACAGAGCGTCGAAGCGTTCGGCCTCATCCGCACATCCCACGCAGACGGCTTTTAAGGCCAGGCGCGCCTCGTCGGGATCGACGGCCTGCACCTTGGCCAGCGCGCGTAGCGCCGTATCTGTCTCGGACACACCAAGCCGCATCCCATGCAACCGAAGATGCTCAAGAAAGCCGACCAAACGCGCCGTGGGACCAGGATCGCGCCCAGTGAACTTCGTAACCCGGCTCATGCCGCCATACCTGCGAGCCGCTGCGCGACCTCGGTCGTGAAATTCGCCCGATCACGCTGCGTTTTGAGAAGGGTCACAAGGGACGCCTGCAGGATCGAAGGATCGTCGGTCAGGTCGTTGACGCCGAGACCTCCCAAGGCAGCGGCAAAATCGAGCATCTCGGCCACTCCGGGTTTCTTGTCGAGATCTTCCTTTCTCAACGACTGCACAAACCCCACGATCTGCCCCGCCAAATGGGCCTCGATTTCGGGGCAGCGGGCCGCGAGTATCGCGATCTCGGTGGCGCGGTCTGGGTATTCGACGTAGGCGTACATACAGCGCCTGCGCAGCGCGTCAGAGAGATCGCGTGTTCCATTTGCGGTCAGGATCACAATTGGACGGCTGACAGCCTCGATCGTTCCGAGCTCGGGAATTGTAATCTGGAAATCTGAAAGGACTTCCAGAAGGTAGGCTTCGAACTCCTCGTCCGCACGGTCAATTTCGTCGATCAGGAGAACTGGCGGGACGTCCTGGCGGATCGCTTCCAACAGTGGACGCTTCAGAAGGTACTCTTCGGAGAACAAGCGTTCTTCTGCGGCTTGCCCTGTGATGCCATCTTCCGCCGCGGCCCGGATCGACAGAAGCTGGCGTTGGTAATTCCATTCGTAGATCGCATGACTGGCATCCAGCCCTTCGTAGCACTGAAGCCGGATCAGCTGCGTGTCACGCGCAGCCGCCAATGCCTTTGCAACTTCTGTTTTACCAACACCGGCCGCGCCTTCCAAAAGAAGCGGGCGGCCAAGCGACACTGCCAAGTGCAGTGCCATCGCCAAGTCGGGCGGTGCGACGTAGCCCTGCCGAGCCAGGTCATCGGTAAGCGTTTGCCAGTCTGCCATGGGTAATCATACGGGGGGCCGGAGCCCCCCGCCTTAGTAATTTAGCCGTGAAGCCCAAGCTGATTGGCGATCTTCCAGACCCGCCAGTGATCGTGTGGCATGTGACTTTGCCTCAGCCCGAAAGCTCGGAAAGCATCATGCACGGCATTTGAGAACGCAGGGACGCCGCCCACGTTCGGGCTTTCCCCAACGCCCTTGGCGCCGATCGGGTGATGCGGGCTCGGGGTCGTCGTGTGATCGGTGACGTAATTGGGCGTCTCCCACGCGGTAGGAATGAAGAAATCCATCAGCGTACCTGTCTTGACGTTGCCCAACTCGTCATAGGCAATCTCCTGCCCCATCGCGATCGCAAGCGCCTCGGTCAGACCACCATGCACCTGGCCTTCGATGATCATCGGGTTGATCCGGGTTCCGCAATCATCGAGCGCGTAGAACTGCCGGATCTCATGCACGCCCGTGTCCACGTCGATTTCCATGACACAGACATAGGCCCCGAACGGATAGGTCATATTTGGCGGATCATAGTAGCTGACTGCTTCTAACCCCGGCTCGATCCCCGGAATGGCCTGGTTATAGGCGGCGAAGGCAATTTCCTTCATCGTCTTAAACTGCTCAGGCGAGCCTTTGACGACGAAGCGGTCAACATCACACTCAAGATCGTTGTCATGGACCTCCAGAAGATAAGCCGCGATCATCTGCGCCTTTGCCCGGATTTTTCGGCCTGCCATGGCGGTCGCGGCCCCGGCCACCGGAGTGGACCTTGAACCGTACGTGCCAAGACCATAGGGCGCGGTGTCCGTGTCACCTTCTTCGATTGTGATCGAATCCGCCGGCAAGCCGGTTTCAGATGCGAGGATCTGAGCGAAGGTTGTTGCGTGTCCCTGGCCCTGGCTGATGGTTCCAAGCCGCGCGATGGCCGATCCCGTGGGATGGATACGAATTTCGCAGCTGTCGAACATACCAAGACCGAGGATGTCGCAGTTCTTCACGGGCCCGGCACCGACAATCTCAGTGAAGTGCGTTAAGCCAATCCCCAAAAGCTTTCGGGTCTCACCGCGTTTAAACGCCTCGACCCGCTCTGCCTGTTCCTTTCGCAGAGCTGGATAGTCGACGGCCTCCACGGCGTTGTCCCAGGCGGTGTGGTAGTCG
>CAWUIX010000197.1:0-5287 GCA_963922395.1 uncultured Rhodobacterales bacterium
CACACCGACCTGCTCGACTGGATCGCCAACGAAGACCAGAAGATCAAGGACGACGCGGCCGACCGGATCAAAAAGGCTCTGGACGAGTTCGCCCAAGGCTTCTCCTAAGAAGTGGCCGGAGGGACAGAATAGATGCCCAGCCTTAAGGACCTGAAAAATCGGATCGAGAGTGTGAAAAACACTCGGAAGATCACGAAGGCCATGCAGATGGTGGCCGCCGCAAAACTGCGGCGGGCCCAGGAATCTGCCGAACAGGCGCGCCCCTACGCCGAGCGGTTCAACGCCGTACTCGCCGGGCTCGCCGGATCGGTAGAAGGCTCTGACAGCGCGCCGAAACTCCTTGCCGGAACAGGCAAGGAAGACGTGCACATGCTTGTCGTGATGACAGCGGAACGGGGCCTCTGCGGTGGATTTAACTCGTCCATCGTCAAGCTCGCCAAAGCCCACGCCGACGACCTGAAAGCCGCCGGAAAGACGGTGAAGATCCTGACCGTCGGCAAGAAGGGACGCGAACAGCTCCGCCGGGATTACGACGACCTGCTGGTCGACCACGTGGACCTGAGCGAGGTGAAGCGCCTCGGCTATCAGAACGCCGCCGACATCGCCAAGGACCTCCTTGGCCGGTTTGACGGTGAGGAGTTCGATGTCGCCACGATCTTCTTCAACAAGTTCGAGTCGGTGATCAGCCAGATCCCCACGGCACAACAGATCATCCCTGCGAAATTCGACGAAGACGACGGCGAAGACGCAGGCACCGCGACGCTCTACGACTACGAGCCGGACGAAGAGGCGATCCTCGCCGACCTCCTGCCCCGTGGTGTCGCGACCCAGATCTTCGCTGCACTCCTTGAGAATGCAGCCTCCGAACAGGGCGCCCGGATGAGCGCCATGGACAACGCAACCCGCAACGCGGGCGACATGATCGACAAGCTGACGATTCAGTACAACCGCTCGCGTCAGGCGGTCATCACCAACGAACTGATCGAAATTATTTCGGGCGCTGAGGCGCTCTGAGAACCCCGGGAGACCACAACAGATGGCAAACGCAAAAGGCAAAATCACCCAGGTGATCGGCGCTGTCGTCGACGTGCAGTTCGACGACCACCTCCCCGAAATTCTGAACGCGCTGGAAACCGAAAACCATGGCAACCGCCTGGTTCTCGAAGTCGCTCAGCACCTCGGCGAAAACACGGTCCGCACGATCGCGATGGACTCGTCTGAAGGCCTCGTGCGCGGTCAGGAAGTGACCGACACCGACGGCCCGATCACGGTGCCGGTCGGCAACGCAACGCTTGGCCGGATCCTGAACGTTGTCGGCGAGCCTGTGGACGAAGGCGGCCCGGTCGAGGCGGAAGAAAAGCGCCCGATCCACCAGCCAGCCCCTGAATTCGTCGAACAGTCGACGGAATCGGAAATCCTCGTCACCGGCATCAAGGTTGTGGACCTGCTCGCCCCTTATGCCAAAGGCGGTAAGATCGGCCTCTTCGGCGGCGCCGGCGTGGGCAAGACGGTTCTGATCATGGAACTGATCAACAACATCGCCAAGGTGCACTCGGGCTTCTCGGTGTTCGCCGGTGTGGGTGAACGGACCCGCGAAGGAAACGACCTCTACCACGAGATGATCGAATCCAACGTGATCAAGCCCGACAACCTCTCCGAAAGCCAGGTGGCCCTGGTCTACGGTCAGATGAACGAGCCTCCGGGGGCCCGCGCCCGCGTCGCCCTGACGGGCCTGACGCTCGCCGAACAGTTCCGCGACCAGTCTGGAACCGACGTTCTCTTCTTCGTCGACAACATCTTCCGCTTCACGCAAGCGGGCTCTGAGGTGTCGGCGCTTCTGGGCCGTATCCCGTCCGCTGTGGGCTACCAGCCAACGCTCGCCACCGACATGGGCGCGATGCAGGAACGGATCACCTCGACAAAAGCGGGCTCGATCACCTCGATCCAGGCCGTCTACGTCCCTGCGGACGACCTTACCGACCCCGCACCGGCCACAACCTTCGCCCACCTAGACGCCACGACCGTTCTGTCGCGCGCCATCTCCGAGCTTGGCATCTACCCGGCTGTGGACCCGCTCGACTCCACGTCGCGTCTGATGGACCCGGCGGTTGTGGGCGAAGAGCACTACAACGTCGCCTTCGCCGTTCAGGGGATCCTTCAGCGCTACAAGTCGCTTCAGGACATCATCGCCATTCTCGGAATGGACGAACTGTCGGAAGAGGACAAACTCACCGTGGCCCGCGCCCGGAAGATCCAGCGCTTCTTGTCGCAGCCGTTCGACGTGGCAAAGGTCTTCACCGGCTCCGACGGCGTTCAGGTTTCGCTCGAAGACACGATCTCGTCCTTCAAGGCGGTTGTGAACGGCGAGTACGATCACCTGCCCGAAGCCGCCTTCTACATGGTCGGTGGCATCGACGAAGTGATTGCGAAGGCCGAAAAACTGGCGGCAGAAGCCGCTTAAGGGAGCCCTGATTCATGGCCGACACCATGCAATTCGATCTGGTCAGCCCTGAGCGGCGCCTTGCGTCGCTCGAGGCGAAGGCCGTCCAGATCCCAGGCGCAGATGGCGACATGACGGCAATGCCGGACCATGCGCCGACAATCACCACGCTGCGTCCGGGCATCCTGGCGGTGGAAACAGCATCCGGCAGCGAGGAATATCTCGTCACCGGTGGTTTCGCCGAAATCTCAGCCGAGGGGACCACGGTCCTCGCCGAAGCCGCCATGCCAAAGGGCGAGGTGACGCGGGACTACATCGACAGCCTCTTGTCAGAAGCCCGCGAAGCACAGTCGAACGCAGCGCCGGAAGCCGCTGACTCAGCTGCAAAACTCGTGGCTGACCTCGAAGCAGCAGGATCGCTGATCGGCGTCTGATCCGGCCAGTCTGCGCGTACAAAGCGGCCCTTCGGGGCCGTTTTTTGTTGCGCACTCCCAACAAGGCCGAACTTTACCTAACGTCACTTAATTCGCCGGACGGCTTACGCTTTGCTTTGACACAGGGCCGCAAAGCCTCCATAAGCCGCCTCGCTACGTTACTCTCTATCGAATCCATTTCTCCATCTCGGCGACTGGCCCTCGATCTTGCCCTGACGCTGCCAAGCTGTCGCACAACGCGGACAGCGATCACTATAGGAGACACGGGAATGGCCACTGGCACCGTGAAATGGTTCAACACCACCAAAGGCTACGGCTTTATTGCGCCGGAAGGCGGCGGAAAGGACGTTTTTGTCCATATTTCGGCTGTTGAACGCTCTGGTCTGACCGGCCTCGCCGACAACCAGAAGGTCACCTTCGACGTCGAAGCAGGCCGCGACGGTCGCGAAAGCGCGACCAACCTCGCACTCGTATAAGCGCGCGCAACAACGCCCCCACACGCAGTTGCGCGACAAAAAGGCCCGGCACACTGTGCCGGGCCTCTCTCATTTTCGGCGGATCCGCGCACCAGAAGATGGATTCACGCGCTTAACCCAGTCCTACCCATTGCGTTCTCGCCCGAGCGCTCCATGCTGCAAGTTATGAACTCGACCTGCACCGATCGGAATGCATAGTGAATGAGATCGAAGTCCCGGCCTTCATCGCCGTAACTCTGGGCTTCATCGTCTTCTTCCTGGGAGCGTTTTTGACGCGAAGTGTGGCGTTCCTCAGAACATACAACATCCCGGAACCTGTCTCCGGTGGCATCGCCATAGCCTTGCTCACCTGGATCTTCTTCGCGGTTACCGCGCGCGAGGTCGTCTTCGATCTGAGTGTACGGGACTACCTGCTTGTAGTGTTTTTCTCGACCATCGGCCTGAATGCGCGAATTGCAGATCTGTTTCGCGGCGGTCGCTTATTGGTCATGCTCCTCGCACTGACCCTGACCTTCATCGTCTTACAGAACGGCGTTGGGCTCATCGGTACGGCGATTTTCGATCTGCCGGCTGCCGTGTCCGTGCTCGTCGGCTCGGCCTCCCTGATCGGAGGCCATGGCACGGCCATCGCCTGGGGGCCTCAGATTGAAGAGGCCACCGGCTTTGCCGCTGCGGACGAGATCGGCATTGCCGCCGCAACACTCGGGTTGGTGATCGCCGCGCTCATGGGCGGACCACTTGCCAAGCGCCTTATCGACAAAAACGGACTGCAGGGCCAAGAGGGCGCCGCACCGATAGTCGGCCTCGAATATGAGGAGGAAGGCGAACCCGAGGACGTGGTCAATCACGTTAGCCTGATGCGCGCGATGCTCGCCTCGCACGTGGCAATTCTTCTGGGTTATTTCGTCAATCTCGCCGCGTCCGAGATGGGCCTCAAGCTTCCGCTCTTTGTCCCATGCCTGTTGGTCGGGATCGTGATGTCGAATACGATCCCGTATGCTCTTCCCAAGGTGACATGGCCATCCAGAACCCGCGCATTGGCGGTCGTATCGGACTATTGTCTTTCGGTCTTTCTGGCGATGTCACTGATGAGCATGCAACTCTGGACCCTGTCGGAACTGGGGGGAACGCTCCTAGGCGTCCTTGCGTTGCAGGCGGTTGTAACCGCTCTTTTCATCCTCTTCGTCGTGTTTAGGGTCCTTGGCAAGAACTACACGGCAGCCGTACTGAGCTCGGGATTCGCGGGTTTCGCCTTGGGTGCGACGCCTACTGCGATCGCCAATATGTCGTCGGTCACCAAAAGCTACGGCCCCGCCCCTCTCGCATTCATCGTGCTGCCTTTGGTGTCAGCGTTCTTCGTCGATCTCGCGAACGCCTTCGTCATTCGATTCTTCGTGGGGCTTTAGGCGTCGCCCTCACCAGCTTCCGCCTTCTTCTCCCAGCGCCCGCTTTCCTGGCTCCAATACTGCGCCGCACATCCGGCCTCGGTCAGGCTGCGCCACTGCCCTCGCGCGGCTTCAACCGCCACCGGATCATTGCCATCGAACAGAATGCAGGTGCGTTCCATCGCCAGAACCTCCTCCGACGAGACCTCCGCGCCGTCCACTGTCATCAGACAGGCCGCCCCATTGGGCGCCACCTCTGCCGTGGTCAGCAAAACCGGCTGATCCACATCATGCGGGCCACCGGCTATACCGTGGGGCAAAAACCCCTCCCCCATCCAAAGCTTCTGGTCGAGCCAGTCGATCCGCTCCCCGTCCGTTCCGCGCACAAGGACCCGCCATCCTGCCCCCCGCGCCTTGCCCAGAAGCATGGGCAACGTGACCTCCACAGGATCCCGCGTCAGGTGGTAGAAGAAGACCGCCCCCATCGGCGTCAGCCGTCCTTCGCCTCAAACCGGTCGGCAATCAGCCGGTTCAACGCCAGCACGCCCCAGC
>CAWUIX010000198.1:0-5278 GCA_963922395.1 uncultured Rhodobacterales bacterium
AGAATGAGGGCCGTGTCATGAGCATTCTGATCGATCAGGACTCCCGTGTTATTGTCCAGGGCATCACCGGCAAGATGGCGCGCTTTCACACCAAGGATATGCTGGACTACGGCACCAAAGTCGTGGGCGGCGTGGTTCCGGGCAAAGGCGGCGAGCGGGTCGAAGGCTTGCCAGTCTTCGACACAGTCGAAGAGGCGGTCGCATCGACAGGTGCCGAAGCCTCGCTGATCTTCGTCCCGCCCCCATTCGCGGCAGACAGCATCATGGAAGCCGCCGATGCCGGGATCCGCTACTGCGTCTGCATCACCGACGGGATCCCCGCCCAGGATATGATCCGGGTGAAGCGCTACATGTATCGCTATCCCAAAGAGCGGCGCATGGTCCTGACCGGCCCGAATTGCGCCGGAACGATCAGCCCGGGCAAGGCCCTTTTGGGCATCATGCCAGGCCACATCTACCTCAAAGGGAACGTGGGGATCGTCGGACGCTCCGGCACCCTCGGCTACGAGGCGGGAAGTCAGTTGAAGGAACTTGGGCTTGGCGTGTCGACCTCCGTGGGCATCGGCGGCGACCCCATCAACGGCTCCTCCTTCAAGGACATACTCGAACGCTTCGAACAGGACGACGACACCCACGTCATCGCCATGATCGGTGAAATCGGCGGACCGCAGGAGGCAGAAGCCGCCGAATACATCCGCGACCACGTGACAAAGCCGGTCGTGGCCTATGTCGCGGGCCTGACCGCCCCCAAAGGCCGCACAATGGGCCATGCGGGCGCAATCATCTCCGCGTTTGGGGAAAGCGCGTCCGAGAAGGTCGAGATCCTGTCCGCCGCAGGCGTCACCGTGGCCGAACATCCCTCTGAAATCGGCGCAACCATCGCCAAAGTGATGGAGGCCGCGTGATGGTCAAACCAAGCGTTCTCGTCACCCGCCGCTGGCCCGCTGCCGTCGAGCAGAAATTGGCCGCGAACTACGATGTCCAGCTCAACCGGACCGACCGCCCACTGACGGCGGCAGAGTTCCGCGAGGCGATCCAGCGCTATGATGCTGTGCTTCCAACTGTGACCGACAAGATCGGGCCAGAGGCGCTCGATGTCGCGCGGCCGCAGACCAAGATCTTTGCCAACTACGGCGTCGGCTACACGCATATTGACGTGGAGACGGCCAGGACCCACGGCATCGCCATCACCATCACACCGGACGTGCTGTCCGAATGCACCGCCGATCTTGCCATGACCCTGATGCTGATGGTGGCGCGGCGCGCTGGCGACGGCGAGCGGGAACTCCGAGCCGGGCAGTGGGACGGCTGGCGCCCGACCCATCTCGTCGGAACCAAAGTCTCAGGCAAAACACTCGGCATTATCGGCTTTGGCCGTATCGGTCAGGAGATGGCCCGCCGCGCGCATTTCGGCTTCGGCATGGATATCGTGGTTTACAACCGCTCCACGGTCAGGCCCGAAATCCTCGAAACCTACAAGGCAACGCAAGTGGCCACGATCGAAGACTTGCTGCCCCAATGCGACTTCGTCTCGCTCCATTGCCCCGGCGGCCGGGAGAACGCGAAAATGATCAACGGCCCGCGGCTTGACCTGATGAAGCCCGACGCCTTCCTGATCAACACAGCGCGCGGCGAGGTGGTGGACGAAGCGGCCCTAGCACAGGCCCTGATGTTCGATACGATTGGCGGCGCGGCCCTCGACGTGTTCGAACGCGAACCGGCCATCCATCCGATGCTGTCGCAATGCGATAACCTGGTGATGCTGCCCCATCTGGGCAGTGCCACCCGCGAGGCACGCCAGGCCATGGGCTTCCGCGTCCTCGATAACCTCAACGACTTCTTTGAAGGCAAAGCGCCGCGCGATCGCGTCGCCTAAACGGAGCTTCACCCATGAACGCACCTCACCGGGACACCGGTTTCTTTTCGCAGGACCTCGCCGACACCGATCCGGCCATCTTCGGCGCCATCTCGCGCGAGTTGGGCCGGCAGCGCGATGAAGTTGAACTCATCGCGTCCGAGAACATCGTCTCAAAAGCGGTGATGCAGGCTCAAGGCTCGGTCCTCACCAACAAATACGCCGAGGGCTATCCCGGGCGCCGGTACTACGGCGGCTGCCAATACGTCGACGAAGCGGAAACCCTCGCGATCGAGCGGGCCTGCGCCCTCTTTGGATGCGGCTTCGCCAATGTTCAGCCCAACTCGGGCAGCCAGGCCAATCAGGGTGTCTTTCAGGCGCTTCTGCAGCCGGGCGACACGATCCTTGGCATGTCCCTGGATGCAGGCGGACACCTGACCCACGGGGCCGCCCCCAATCAGTCGGGCAAGTGGTTCAACGCTGTTCATTATGGCGTTCATCCCGACACGCTCGACGTGGACTACGATCAGATCGAGGCCCTCGCCCTTGAGCACCAGCCGAAGATGATCATTGCAGGCGGCTCCGCCATCCCGCGCCAGCTCGACTTTGCGCGCTTCCGTACGATTGCGGACAAGGTCGGGGCCTACCTCCTGGCCGATGTCGCGCACTTCGCGGGGCTGATCGCTGCAGGCCTCTACCCCTCCCCCTTCCCCCATGTCCACGCCGCAACCACCACAACGCACAAAACACTGCGCGGCCCGCGGGGCGGCATGATCCTGACCAATGACGAAGCGCTGGGGAAGAAGTTCAACTCCGCCATCTTCCCAGGCATCCAGGGCGGTCCTCTGATGCACGTGATCGCCGCGAAAGCGGTGGCCTTCGGCGAGGCTCTGACCCCCGGCTTCAAAACCTATCAGGCACAGTTGATCCGAAATGCCCAGGCGCTTGCCGATCAACTGCAACAGGGCGGATTGAGCGTCGTCACCGGTGGTACGGACACCCACGTCATGCTGGTGGACCTGCGTCCGAAAGGCGTGAAAGGCAACACCGCTGAGGCCGCGCTCGGTCGCGCGCATATCACCTGCAACAAGAACGGCATCCCGTTCGACACCGAAAAGCCGATGATCACCTCCGGTCTGCGCCTGGGTTCCCCAGCCGGAACCACCCGAGGCTTCACCGAGACCGAATTCCGCCAGATCGGCGATTGGATTGTCGAGGTTGTTGATGGCGTCCGCGCAATGGACGGCGCACCCAACGACGGGGTCGAAGCCGCCGTCCGGTCGCAGGTCATCGACCTCTGCCAGCGGTTCCCGATCTACTAAGACGATGAAAAACAGCATTGGGCTCCGGCGAGCCCGATGCATCCGACGCAGGGCGCCTTGACACGGGCCCTGCAAAAGGCCGACCTGCTGCGAACCACGCGCTCAGGACGGCCGGACATGCATCAGCTTCTTTCACAAGACACAATCGATGATTTCCAGCGGGACGGCGTGGCCCTTATCCGCGGCCTCTTCAAAGACCAGGTCGATCTTCTCGAGCGCGGGATCGCGCGCAACATGGACGACCCCGGCCCCTACGCCGCCGAAAACCTCAAACCCGGAGAAAGCGGTCGCTTCTTTGACGACTACTGCAACTGGGACAGGATCTCAGAGTTTGAAGAGGCGATCAGAACCTCGCCGGTTGCAGAGGTCGCAGCCGACCTCATGGCCTCAAACACCGTTCAGATGTTTCACGACCACATCCTCGTGAAGGAGCCCGGCACGTCGAAGCCAACCCCATGGCATCAGGACGCACCCTACTACTTCGTCGAGGGCTCTCAGACCGTCAGCTTCTGGTCCCCGCTTGACCCGGTGAAGGACGCAACGCTCCGCTGCGTCGCGGGATCTCACCTTTGGGAAAAACCGGTCCTGCCCACCCGCTGGCTGGCCGAGACGAGCTTTTACCCCGATGAGGACGCGTTCATGCCCGTCCCGGACCCCGATGCCGAAGGCATGGAAATCCGCGAATGGGAGATGGAGCCGGGGGACGCCGTCGCGTTCAGTTTCATGATCCTGCATGGGGCAAGGGGAAACGAAACGCAGGACCGCCGCCGCGCCTTCTCCCTCCGCCTTGTCGGCGACGACGCCCGCTACGTTGAACGGCCCGGGCGCACCTCTCCCCCGTTTCCCGGCCATGGCATGGAACCGGGCCAGCGCCTTCGCGAGGACTGGTTTCCCATCATTCTCAATCGCTCTGCCGCCCAATAAGATCGACCAATGTGCGAGAGCCTTTTCGCGCACGAGCTTTGAGGGAAGGGAACGCCCGAAGATGAAAATCACCGCCATCCGCGCGACCCCGGTCAACATTCCCTTCGTCGCGCCCTACCGGTTTAGCTACGGCGCGATTGCATCGCTGACAAAGACTGTAATCGAGGTCGACACAGAGGATGGGATCACCGGTCTCGGCGAATGCGCCGACGGCGATCGCAGCGCCGATGTCCTTGCCAGGGGCGAGCAGTTGATCGGATGGGACATCCGGGACATCCATCCCGCCGCCCAGTGCAGCGTACCACAAATGCGCTACACCCCTTGGGGCGATGTTATCGGGGCACGGCGCGCCTTTGGCGGTATCGAAATGGCGATGTGGGATGCGCGCGGGAAGACCGAAGGCCAGCCGCTCTACCGCCTCTTGGGCGGGGCAGTGCGCCATAAAATCCCGCTGACCGAATATTTCAGCTATCGCCTGCCCGGCGCGAACCATCCGGGCGAGAGCAGCCCGGTGGAGGTCGCCCGCACCTGTGCCGCCATGATCGAACAGCACGGCGCACGGATCTTCGAAGGCAAGGTTGGAACCGTCGACCTGGACGAAGAGGTCACGATGGTCCGCGAAATCCGTGCCGCCATCGGGGACCGACCCCTCCAGCTCGACGCCAACGGCGTCTGGACCCTGCCGACCGCGCGCAAGGCGCTGGCGCGCTTTGCGCCCTATAACATCTCATGGTTCGAAGAACCCTGCGAGGGGTATGAGGCGCTCGCCGACTTGCGCGCCCACACCGACATGGCGTTCTCAAGTCATATCATCGACCTCAGGCTAGCGGCCCGCATCGGCGCGCCCGACGCGATCGTGACCAACATCAACGAACATGGCGGCATCGCCGGGACCGTAGCCTTCGTCGCGGCCTGCGCAGCGCAGGACATCGGCTTTCGGTTCCATTCGGGCGAAACCGGCATCGCCAGCGCGGCCTACCTGCACCTGACAGCCTCGCTCGAACACATCCGGGGCGCCAGTCAGACTCTCTTCCGCTGGTACGCCGACGACGTGATCGAGGGTGGTCCGTTCCAGGCAACAGACGGATATGTCCAGGTACCCGAGGGCCCGGGCCTGGGCGTCACGCTTGACCGCAAGGCGCTTGAGCGCTGCCACGACCGCTACCGCGACGAAGGG
>CAWUIX010000199.1:0-5278 GCA_963922395.1 uncultured Rhodobacterales bacterium
CCCGATGGGGGCTGGATATCACATCATACAGTCGAAGATCGCGCTGGGATCGGGCTGCACGATGACCAGCGCCGTTGGGAGCAGGATCAGGATCAGCGGCACCAGCACCCAGAAAGGATGCGAGACCTTTTTCGGATCGAGCCAGTCGTAATAGGCCGCCAGAACCATCACGAGGGCAATTTTCGCCACCTCAGAGGGTTTCAACCGCATGAATCCCAGGTCGATCCAGCGTTGCGCCCCCATGCCCACGGTCCCGAAGAACTCCACCGCCAGAAGGAGGACGAGGGAGAAGAGGTAGGCCAGGACAGAGATATTGCGCCAGAACCAGATCGGGATCATCGCGACGATGAACATCGCGACCAGCCCCATGCCAAAGCGCATCATCTGCGGCTCGGCCCAACGGCTCGCGTCACCGGCGGCCACGGAGTAGAGCATCAGGAAACCGACGCTCGCCACCGCCGTCAGAAGCAGGATCAGCGGCCAGTTCAGGAACAGGACCTTCCGGATCCCGGTCGGAACCGTTTTGACGTTGTACTCAAGATAGCTCACGCGCGGCTCCGCCCCGGCGCCGGGGGTTCGGGATCGGCGAGGATCATCTCGTCATACATCGTCTTGATGCGCTCGCGCTGGCTCGACGGATAGGCCTCGAGCGGCGGCACACCATCGTACTGTGCAAACAACAGGACATCGCGCGCGACAGGCGCAGCAGCCCGGCTTCCGCCGCCACCGTGCTCGACAACGACCGAGACCGCATATTTCGGACTGTCATAAGGGGCGTAGCCCACAAACAATGCATGGTCCCGGCGTTCCCAGGGCAGATCCTCGTTTCGGAACACACCTCGCGCCCGTTCGGCGGCAGTGATGTTGCGCACCTGGCTAGTGCCCGTCTTACCCGCGAGCTTGTGCTCATCGCCGAGGATGCGGGACCCCCGCGCCGTACCGCGGTTGCCGTTTGACACATTGTACATTGCCTGCCGGATCAGCCGGAGACTGCTGGTCGAGATGTCCAGGGGCTCCGGGGTTGGACCTTCCTGCTCCACCCCGCCCATCGTCTTTATGAGACGTGGCGTGAGGTTCAGGCCGCTCGCCATCCGCGCGCAATACACCGCCAGCTGCAAAGGCGAGGCGAGCGTATAGCCCTGACCGATCGAGGCGTTCAGCGTATCGCCCACGCGCCAGGGCTCCTCATACCGGAACTGCTTCCACTTCTGCGTGGGCGTCAGACCTTCGGCGACCGCTGACATCGGAATGTCATGCCGGATGCCACAGCCCAGCCGGTTCGCCATCTCCGATATCCGGTCGATCCCGACCCGTTGGGAGATCTCGTAATAGTATGTATCGCAGGACTGAACGAGCGAGTCTTCCAGGTTCATATGCCCGTGCCCGCCACGCTTCCAGCAATGGAACCGACGACGCCCAAGCTGATAATGCCCAGGGCACCAGACCGTTTCACCCGGGCTCACCACACCGGCCTCCAGCGCGGCAAGGGCCACGATCATCTTATAGGTCGAGCCCGGCGGATAGGTGCCCTGCACCGTCTTGTTCCGGAGCGGGATATACTTGTCCTCGCGCAGCACGTTGTAATCCGCGCTCGAGATGCCCCGCACAAACTTGTTCGGATCAAAGGCGGGCGCAGAGCCAAGGGCCAGGATGTCGCCATTGGTCGTGTCCATCACGACAACAGCAGCGCTTTCCCCTTCCAGACGCGCCTGAACGAAGTTTTGAAGGCGCGCATCCACCGTCAGCTGGACATCGCTCCCGGGCGTGCCCGGATCGCGATCCAATTCGCGCATCACACGGCCTGCGGCGTTGATCTCAATCCGGCTGTTTCCGGCTTTGCCGCGAAGGCCCTCTTCCAGCTTTGCCTCAACGCCAACCTTGCCGATCTGAAACTTCGGGATCTCAAGCAGGGGATCGGGATCCTCGATCTTCGACAGATCGTAATCCGACACCGGACCGACATAGCCGATGACATGGGCGAAATCGCCTTTCATCGGGTAAAAACGCGAGAGGCCCACATCCGGCGTGATGCCGGGCAAGGCCGGGGAATTCACCGCGACCTTGGAAAAATCCTCCCAGGTCAGGCGATCCGCCAGGGTCACCGGCACGAAAGGCGAGCGGCGGTACATCTCTTTCAACGCCCGCTCCAACTCCACTTCGTCAAGCGCAATGATCTTCTTCAGCCGCGCGATCACCTCATCGACGTCGCCCGCATCTTCGCGCACGATGATGATCCGATAGTTCTGGCTGTTGTCGGCGATGATGACCCCGTTCCGGTCATAGATAATGCCTCTGGGCGGGGCGAGCAGCCGCATGTTGACGCGGTTCTCTTCCGCCAGCAGCCGGTACTGGTCGGCTTCCTCGATCTGAAGCTGGCGCATCCGCAGGCCGAGCATCCCCATGAAGGCCAGCTGAAGCCCGCCCACCACAAGGCCGCGGCGCGTGACAACGCGGGCGCTTTCCTCGATCTCTTTCGGCGTTTGCCTCATACCTTTCGCCCCAAATCGTCGACGGCCCCGGGTGCTGCCTTATTAAGCCCCAGAAAGACCGCAGAGAAGATCACAACAAAGGGATAGGCAAGAATAGTCGCAATCATCTGAATAAGCGTGAGGCCAATCGAAGGCTGATCGACCACAAAGAGCGCCAGGGTCAGCGCATGACCGAGCGTCATCACCACGATGACAACCCCCACAACCAGCCATTCCAGTAGGAACGGCAGATCCCGCCAAAGGGGCTCTCTGTGGCGCAAAAACTCCGAACCGATGACAACGAATGCGGTCCACAATCCCAAAGGCTTCATGAAGAAGATATCCATCAGGAGCATCACAAAGGCGATCAGAAGGACTGGCACGTAGGATGGTCTTCGAAGGACCCAGGCAAAGGCCAGACACACAATCAGATCCGGGCCCGGCAGGCGACCGGGGCCGGCATCAAGGGGAAGAAGACGCGCGAAAATCACCAGAAAAGACAGGGCCAGAAAGGCGCTCCAGTACCGGAACCGGCGGTTTACAACGACCTCAGCCATCGCCCGCCTCTCCGGTCACGACCGGCTCCTCAACGGCCTCGGCCTCGATCGCCTCCGAGCGGACCAGACCGCCCGGGGCATCAATGACTTCCGCAGGCGCGCTCCGAAGAACGCGCAGGAACTCCAGCCGCTCGTAATCCGCCGACAGGCGCACGCGCAGACGGCGGTCCGGCCCCGTCACCAGCTGCCCCACCAAGAGCCCCGCAGGAAACACCCCGCCATCTCCGGAAGAGACGACGCGATCCCCGGGCCGCACCTGATCCATATCCTCAATGAACTCGACAGGCGGCAAGGCAGAGTTGTCCCCGACCAGCAATCCGCGCTGACCGGTGGGTTGGACCGTCACCGGGATCCGGCTGCCGGGATCGGTCAGAAGGATCACCCGGCTCGTCGTCCGGCCCACGCCCGAGATCCGTCCCACAAGGCCCAGCCCGTCGGTCGTGGCCCATCCGTCCTGAATACCGTCCCGACCACCGACATTCAGAAGCACCGATTGCCGGAAAGGCGAACCGGAATCGGCCAGAACGACACCCGTGACATAGGTCAGCGCCGGGTCGAGCCTCACCCTGTTCAGATCCAGCAGCTTCGCATTCTCCTGCTCCAGCTGAAGCGCCGCCTCACGCCAGGCGCGCATCTGCTGTAACTCGCGGCGCAGATCCTGGTTCTGCTCATAAAGCCGGGCGTAGCTCTCAAACCCTTCGATCATGTCCACCGTCTTTGTGACCGGCACCAAAGCCCAATCCATCGACGGGACAAACTGATCAACCAGCATCGCCCGAAAACGCTCTGCCCGCGGGGAATCGATCCGCCACAACAAAAACAGCGCGACCAAAAACACCATCAGACCGATCACCAGAAGACGGCGGATCGGCCGGACATATTCTTCGTTCGCGCCTTTGTCTCGTGCGGCCATCGGCCCTCCGGGTCAGCCCCCCGGGCGGTCAGCTGTCGTAATCTATCACATGCCGGAGCTGTTTTTCATACTCCAGCGCTTTACCGGTGCCCATCGCCACGCAGTTGAGCGACTCGTCGGCAACCGTAATGGCCAGCCCGGTCTGTTCGCGCAGCGCAAGATCGAGATCGCCCAGAAGCGCCCCGCCCCCGGTCAGCATCACACCACGGTCAACAATATCCGCCGCGAGATCGGGCGGAGTGGCTTCAAGTGCCGTCATCACAGCTTCGCAGATCGTCTGCACCGGTTCGGCCAAAGCTTCGGCCACCTGGGCCTGGTTGATCTCGGTTTCCTTCGGCACCCCGTTCAGAAGATCTCGCCCCCGGATCTCCATTGACTGCCCCCGCCCGTCATCGGGCATCCGCGCCGTCCCGATCGAGGTTTTGACGCGTTCCGCCGTCGCCTCGCCGATCAGAAGGTTATGCTGGCGGCGAAGATAGCTGATGATGGCTTCATCCATCCGGTCGCCACCCACCCGGACCGACCGGGCATAGACGATGTCGGCAAGCGAGAGAACAGCAACCTCGGTGGTCCCGCCCCCAATATCGACGACCATGTTTCCGGTCGGATCGGTGATCGGCATGCCCGCACCAATGGCCGCTGCAATCGGCTCAGCAATCAGGCCCGCGCGCCCGGCGCCTGCGCCCAGCACGGACTGCCGGATCGCCCGCTTTTCGACCGGCGTCGCGCCATGGGGCACACAGACGATCACCTTCGGACGCGAAAAGAGGCCGGGTTTCCGGTGCACCTTGCGGATGAAGTGCTTGATCATCTCTTCGGCGACGTCGAAGTCGGCGATCACACCTTCGCGCATCGGCCGGATCGCTTCAATGGAGCCCGGGGTTCGTCCCAGCATCAGTTTGGCGTCGTCGCCGACCGCCAGAACCTCTTTCTTGCCGTCTTTCACGTGGTAAGCCACCACGGAGGGTTCGTTCAGGATCACGCCCTTGCCTTTGATATAGACAAGCGTGTTCGCCGTCCCGAGGTCGATCGCCATTCCGGATGCGAATAGCCCGCCGAATAACGCCATGCTGTGCGGTCCTGTGTCTGCCCGAGGTCACGCGGGCTCTGCCGGCCCGTCCGAATGGGGAGTCTTATAGGGCGGGATTGGGCCACGCGAAAGACAGAATGCAGTGGATTTGCTCGGATTGTCGCGTGTTTGCACGTGTGGTGGGATCGTTTCGTCGCCTTCGGCGACGATCCGCCGGGGGGCGTCGCCCCCCGGACCCCGGAGAGTATTTTCGCCGAGATGAAAAGGACGGTGTCTACTTGAGGCGCGGCGGACGGTCGGGGTCGGTGCC
>CAWUIX010000200.1:0-5271 GCA_963922395.1 uncultured Rhodobacterales bacterium
GACGGCACGGAGGTGGGCCTCATCTGCACCGACCATTTCCTCGCCGTTATAGGTGATGGACCCGTCAATTTCTGCGCTCTCGGCCAGGAGCGACACGGTGGAGAGTGCGGTGACAGACTTGCCTGATCCGCTTTCGCCTACGAGAGCCACAGTCTCGCCGCGACCCACATCGAACGACACGCCGCGGACAGCGTCGCTCAGGGCGCCGTCCTGGCGGAAAGCGACCTTGAGGTCGCGCACTGATAGAACTGGTGCGCTCACTGGAATGTCTTTCGGGGATCAAACGCGTCCCGAATGCCCTCGAACACGAAGACGAGGAGCGACAGCATGATCGCGAAGGTGAAGAAGGCGGTGAAGCCGAGCCACGGCGCTTGTAGGTTTTGTTTTGCTTGAAGCGTCAGTTCCCCAAGCGAAGGCGCCGATGACGGTAAGCCGAAACCAAGGAAGTCGAGGGATGCGAGCGTGGCGATGGTGCCCGTGATGATGAATGGCAGCAGCGTGACAGTGGCGACCATCGCGTTAGGCAGCATATGGCGGAACATGATCGTCCAGTTCGAGACGCCAAGCGCCTTGGCCGCGCGCACGTATTCGAAATTTCTTGCGCGCAGGAATTCTGCCCGCACCACGCCCACGAGCGCTGGCCATCCGAAAAGAGCGGTCAAGAACACAAGGAGCCAGAAACTTCGCCCCAGGATCGCGAACATGATAATGATGATGTAGAGCGACGGTGTGCTGACCCAGATTTCGATGAACCTTTGGAAGATGAGGTCCAGCCAACCCCCAAAATATCCCTGAACGGCACCCGCCACGACCCCGATTGCGGAGGCGATGACTGTTACGATGATCGTGAAGAGAATAGACAGTCGGAAGCCATAGATGACGCGCGCAGCCACGTCGCGGGCCGTGTCGTCCGTTCCGAGGATGTGGTTCGCGTCAGGGGGTGACGGCGCGGGGCGGCCAAGGTCAGCGATGGTGTCATAGCTGTAGCGGATCGGCGGCCAGATCATCCAGCCTTGTTCGATTGGGTCGCCTGCAACGACACCATCTTCGCTATCTACGATGATGGCTTCGGGGTCATCAAAGCAGGTCTCCAGGCCTCCGGAGATGATCAGGCACTGTACCTCGATGTCACTGTAGACGGCTTCGGTTCGGAAATCGCCGCCAAAGGCGGTTTCCGGGTAGAAACTGAAGATCGGCGTGAAGTACTCGCCCCGATGCTGGACCAGGATCGGTTTGTCGTTAGCGATGAACTCCGCAAGGAGGGACAGGCCAAACAGGATACCGAAAATCCAGAGGGACCAAAACGCGCGACGGTTGCGTTTGAAGTTGCGCCACCGGCGTTCATTGATTGGCGAGAGCCAGCGCCGTTCTCGGGGTGGCGGCAGGGCGAGAGCCGCGCCACTTTCAGCTTCTTCGGGCGCCTGTGGTGGTTGAGGTGCGGGAACCGGATCTGCCATGGAGCAGCCCTCACGCGTTTCAAAGTCGATGCGGGGATCGACGAAGACATACATGAGATCCGAAAGGATCCCGACGACCAGCCCGACAAGGCCAAAGAAGAAGAGCGTTCCGAAGATCACCGGGTAATCGCGCGCGACCGCGGCCTCGAACCCCAGGCGGCCAAGACCGTCGAGCGAGAAGATTGTCTCGATGATCAACGACCCGCCGAAGAAGACCCCGATGAACACGGCCGGGAAGCCCGCAATCACGATGAGCATGGCATTGCGGAAGACGTGGCCGTAGAGCACGCGGCCTTCGGACAGGCCCTTCGCCTTGGCCGTGATGACATACTGCTTCTTGATCTCATCAAGGAAGCTGTTCTTCGTCAGGAGAGTGAGCGTCGCAAAGGCCGAGATCGTGGAAGCCAATACCGGCAGTGTAATGTGCCAGAAGTAATCGCCGACCTTTCCGAGAAGCGAAAGATCCTCCCAATTGTCCGATGTCAGCCCGCGCAGGGGGAACCATTGGAAATAGCTGCCGCCCGCGAAAAGGACGAGAAGAAGGATCGCGAACAGGAAGCCCGGGATCGCATAGGCCACGATGATCAGGCCGCTGGTCCAGGTGTCGAAGGACGAGCCATCCTTAACCGCTTTGCGGATGCCAAGAGGAATGGAGACAAGGTATGCGATCACTGTCGACCAGAGGCCGAGGGTGATCGACACCGGCATCTTTTCGATCACCAGGTCGACGACGCTGATGGAACGGAAGTAGCTTTCACCAAAGTCGAAGCGGATGTAGTTCCACATCATGTTGAGAAAGCGCTCGAGCGGCGGTTTATCGAAACCGAACTCACGTTCGAGTTCTTCGATGAACTCCGGGGGAAGGCCTCGAGCACCAACGTAGCTGTCATCCCCGGCATCCAGGGTTTCGGACCCGGTTCCGGCGATCCCTTCGAACACATCTCCTCCGCCTTCGATCTGTGCGAGGATCTGTTCAATCGGGCCACCGGGCACAAACTGTGTCAGGGTAAAATTGATGATCATGATCCCAAGCAAGGTCGGGATCACCAGCAAGAGACGTCTGAGGATGTAGGCGCCCATGCTCAGTCAGCCTTCAAAGGGCGCCATCGGCCCGCAACCGGGCCTCAGCCTCGGCGTCATGCCACCAGAAATCCAGCACGCCGAGGGCGAGTGGAGGGAGTGGCTCTGGGTAGCGGAACATATCCCAGTATGCGACCCAGTGCTGTTGATTGCTCCATTGCGGTAACCAGAAGCCATGTGCCCTGAGAACCCGGTCTAATGCACGTACGTTTGGACGGAGTTCATCTAAAGTCTCGGCCGCAATGACGGCCTCAACCAACTGATCGACCGCTGGATCACGGAGAGCCATGAGATTGCGGGAGCTGTCGTCGGCGGTTGAACTAGAAAACCACTGGCGCAGACCGATGCTTGGTTCAAACCCCTGACCCGGGGAGTGATTGGTCAGGTCCCAATCGCCAGAGCGGCGCCGTTCGACATATTGCGCATTGTCGACTCGTTCCAGCCGCGCGTCGACGCCAACCTGGCGGAGGTTCTCGACAAACGGGTTGATGATGCGGTCGAAGGCCGGGCTGAACTGGATGATCACGAGTTCCAGCTTTTCGCCATTTGCGTTCCGGAGAAGACCGTCATCGCCTGGAACCCAGCCCGCTTCCTCAAGCATGCCGACGGCTTTCCGCAGGGTCCGGCGTGCAGGAAGGTTCTGGTCGCCTTGGTTCACCGGTGGCACTACGGCTGGTTCTGTCAGGATCGAGGCATCCAGAAGCCCGTCATCTACGAGCGGCTGCAGAATTGCTGTCTCTTCCGCACCAGGAACACCCTCCGCAGCAAGATCCGATCCACCCCAGAACGACGCAGGACGATTGTAGAGGCCGTAGAAGAGGGTTTCGTTGGACCACTCGAAGTTAAAGAGCATCGTAACCGCGTCGCGGGTTCTTGGATCCTGCCACTTCTCCCGCCGCAGATTGAAGATAAACCCTTGGGCGCTGGTGATATTGCCGTCCGGCAAAGTCTCTTTGATCACGTCCCCGCGGTCGAGTGCGGGAAAATCGTACGCGGTGGCCCAAAGGCGTGACGTGTTCTCAATACGGACGGTGTATTCGCCCGCCTTGAAGCCCTCCAGGGCCGCAGACGAGTCCGCGAAGTACTCTATGCGAATAGACTCGAAATTGTGGCGACCTGCGTTCAAGTGATGGTCCGCGCCCCACCAATCCGGGTCTTTTGTGTAGACGATCCGGCGCCCGAAGTCGGCCTCTCCCAGGACGTATGGTCCTGTCCCCAGGAAAGGCTCGCTGGTGGACTCATCCAAGCGCGCTCCCGTCTCTTCAAACCACGCTTTGGAGAACGGGTTCCACAAGCCGACCAGGCCCATGCGGTCCCGCTTGGGCGCGGCCTCGGTGAACGAGAACCGAATGGTGTAGTCGTCTAGAACTTCGACGGATTCAAAGTAACCGTCTATGATCGTACGAAATTCTGCGATGCCCTGTTCGAGAAATAGATCCACCGTGAATGCGACGTCTTCGGCAGTCATGGGCGTGCCGTCGGAGAACGTCACATCATCGCGAAGATTAACTGTCACCCAGTCGAGGCTTTCGGGATACTCGACCGTCGTGCAGAGGTAACAATAGCTCCCATACGGATCGTCGGACGCACCGATCATGATGTTCTCATACATCAGGCCGACGTTCGAAGCAGACACACCTTTACGCGTGTAGTTGTTGAAGCTGTCGAAGTTACCGATCGTGGCCAGGCTGAGTTGCCCGCTCTTCGGCGCATCAGGGTTCACGTAAGCGAAAGATTCACCTGGGCTGTACTTCAAGCTGCCAAAGTTAGAGTAGCCGTGGCTTTCGATGATCTCCTCATGGCCGTCCCCAAATGCCATGGATGCTGCAAGGACAAGGGCACCAAATCCCAGGAGGCCAGTTACGGCGATCTCCCCAGCGCGCGATCGTGCCTTCGCGCGGACCACCGCGTTTCTCCGCTGTGCGGGGCGTCTTGCCATCTGAACCTCCGATCCGGTGCGAGCCTGCCGTTTCTTATGATTTAAACTAATTTTCCCGGTGTCGACTGTTCAAGTTGAATATCGCTGAACATTTGGTGAGCCGGTCGCGAGAATTGATGACCGAAACGAGAAACGCCCGGGAGAAACCCGGGCGTCGCTCAAGGAACATGGTAAGCGCCTTAGCTGCCTGCTTCGGCCAGCCACGCGATAAGATTCGCGCGGTCTTCGACGTCGCGCATCCCGGAGTAGGACATCTTTGTCCCCGGTGCATAGCCGCGTGGGTTTTCGAGGAAGCCTGAGAGGTTCTCAGGGGTCCAGTCTCCGCCCATGGTCGTCAGGATGTCCGAATAGCCGAACCCGGCCACCGCGCCCTTGGCACGTCCAACAATATTGTGGAGGTGTGGGCCTGTTCCGTTCGCACCGTCCTCAAGCTTGTGACACGCCTGGCACTGGCGCCAGAGGCGTTCGCCCGAACCTGCGTCGGCTGCAGCATAGATTTCTGCGAACGGCACTTCTGCGACGTCTTCTGCCGGGGCGTCAGACTCTTCGACTGCGATAGAATAGGCCTGCTCACCATGACTGTCGTGGTGGTAGAGCCCCTCGGCGACCCACTTCGACAGAAGCAGGATCAAAAAAGCACCGCAGAAGGCACCGACCGCTTTGGTCATGGTCATTGTGTCGAACATGTCGTGTCCCAACGAGTCTTTATTTCGGAGGTATCTATCCGCTTCCATTCGACGACCGCAAGGGATATGCCCCGCGACCAAACTCCCTTCCCGGCGAAACAAAAGCCTC
>CAWUIX010000201.1:0-5271 GCA_963922395.1 uncultured Rhodobacterales bacterium
CGGCCGCGGGCCCTGGGTGGCGCTTGCCCCTGTTACAGGGAGGACGCATCCGTCGCGTCCGCATCCCGCCGACCTGGGTCCTCCGCTCGCGGGGGATGGGAAATACGGAGGCTCCGGGCAGGAAAACCTTGGAGATGGCTGGGGGGCGCAGCTTGGTGGAGAGATCAGTCGAAAGCTGCATCTTCATGCCCGGCACCTCAAACTGAAGCATCCGGTAACGGGCGCGATGCTGTCTTTGACGGCGCCGATGCCGGACCATATGGAACGGACTTGGGCGATGCTGGACTGGACGCCTCGGGATGCGCCCGACGATCCATTCGAGGAAGACCTATGACCGAGTGGGCGGCCCGGCGGTTCTGGACGTCCGCAGAGGCGCGCGAGGTCGATGGTGGGTTCGAGGTGTTCCTTGACGACCGCCCTGTTCGGACACCGCATAAGTCACCACTCATTCTGCCGACGGAAGGCCTGGCACAACTGGTTGCGGAGGAGTGGGACGCCCAAGTCGAGACAATTGACCCAACGACTATGCCGGCAACCCGCACGGCGAACTCGGCAATAGAAATGGTCGCGCCGCAGATGCAGGCGGTCGCTGATCATCTTGCAGATTACGGCGGAAGCGACCTTCTCTGCTACCGCGCGGAGGGGCCCGAGACCCTGCGCGCGCGCCAGGCGTCCGAATGGGACCGCTGGTTGGAGTGGGCGGAGACAACATATGATGCGGCCCTGGTTCCCACCTCAGGGCTTATGCCTGTGGCGCAATCGGACGAAGCGATTGATAGGCTTCGATCCCCCATGGGCAAGATGTCAGCGTTCGAGCTGGCGGCATTCTATGACCTCGTCACCTTGCCAGGATCATTGGTCCTAGGGCTGGCGGCGGCGGCGAAGGCAGCCTCAGCCGAGGAGATTTGGGCCGTTTCTCGAGTCGACGAGCTTTGGCAAATCGAGGTTTGGGGCAAGGACGAAGAGGCCGAAGCCGAAAATCAAAAAAAGTTCGACGCATTCGATTTGGCGCTGAAGTTCTATTATTTGGCCGATTCTCAAACGGATTAGCGTCTCAGAAACTCTCTATTTTCGGGCGTTACTGCCTTAAAATTGAGCCATCGCCCTTGACCTTACATCCCCTATATACTCTCTATCCTCCCCGATATGGGGAGGCCCTATCATTAAAGTATCCGGTCTGGGAGGATCGGCATAGACGCCCGAACACGTAACGGGCAACCAGGATGAGGTAAGAATGAAAAAAACCATCTTCTTTGGCGCGCTGGCCGTTAGCGGTCTGATCGCCGGCGCTGCTGCCGCTACGACTTTGGAAGACGTAAAGGCGCGCGGTGCACTGAACTGTGGCATCTCGACCGGCCTTGTTGGCTTTGCGTCGCAAGATGCAAACGGCGAATGGCAAGGCTTTGACGTTTCCATCTGTCGCGCTGTCGCTGCTGCGGTATTTGGCGATCAGTCGGCCGTGAACTACGAGCCGGTGACCAACAAAGTGCGCTTCGAGGTTCTGAACTCCGGTAAGATCGACATGCTGTCCCGGAACACGACCTGGACCTTCTCGCGCGACTCCGACCTCAAGCTCGAGTTTGTCGGCATCAACTACTACGACGGTCAGGGCTTCATCGTACCGAAAGAATTCGGTGTGACATCGGCGAAAGAACTGGACGGCTACACCGTCTGCATCCAGTCCGGCACGACAACCGAGCTGAACCTTGCCGACTTCTTCCGCACGAATGGCATCAGCTACGAGCCGGTTTCGATCACGACCGCGTCTGAAGCACAGCAGCAGTACCTTGCAGGTGCTTGTGACGTCTACACGACGGACGCTTCCGGTCTGGCCGCAACACGTGCCGCGTTTGAAGATCCGGACGCACACGTGATCCTGCCCGAGATCATCTCGAAAGAGCCGCTCGGCCCGCTGGTTCGCCACGGCGACCATGAGTGGGGTGACGTTGTCCGCTGGACTCTGAACGCCCTGATCGCAGCAGAAGAGCTTGGCATCACTTCGGCTAACGTTGATGAGCTTGCTGGTGGCACGGACAACCCGGAGATCAACCGTCTTCTGGGTTCCGAAGGTGACCTCGGCGCAATGATCGGCCTTGAGTCTGACTGGGCTTTCAACGTGATCAAGGCCGTCGGCAACTACGGCGAGATCTTTGAGCGCTTCATTGGCGAGAACACCCCAGTTGGTCTGGCGCGTGGTCTGAACGCGCAGTGGACCGAAGGTGGCCTGCTCTACGCACCGCCGTTCCGGTAAGGATCGTTTCGAGAGGCGCCATTCGGCGCCTCTCGTCTTTTCTCCAAGAAGAACCACAACGCTGGAGAGGGCCGGGGGACGACCCGGTGGCCCTGGGGGGCATCAGACATGACAGACGCTAGCGCGCCGCCGACCGAAACCTTTCGTTTAAGCATGCTGCTGAACGATACGCGTTATCGGGGCATTACATTTCAGATCATTGCGCTTCTTGCTTTGGCCTCACTCTTTTGGTGGTTGGGCTGGAACGCGGTTCAGAACCTTGCGGCCTTGGGGCAGGACATCTCGTTCGCCTTCCTTGGCCAGCCTGCAGGTTATGACGTACGAAACCCGCTGATTGAGTTTAACAGCACGGACACCCATTTCCGTGCCGCGATCGTAGGCGTGCTGAACACGCTTCTCGTGGCGTTCCTGGGGTGCATAACCGCCACCGTCATCGGGGTTGTGGCAGGTGTTTTGCGGCTGTCCAATAACTGGCTGGTCGCCAAGCTGATGAGCTTTTACGTCGAGATCTTTCGGAACGTTCCGGTTCTGATCTGGATCCTGATCGTCTTCTTCTTCATGGCGAACGCACTGCCCCGTCCGCGAGACTTCATGGGGGATGATCCGGTCGCGCGCATGTACCTGTGGGACAGTGTCGCCTTCACCAATCGCGGTGTTTATATCCCCGCGCCTGTGTGGCTGCCGGGTTCGTCGGTCGTTGTTGCGACCTTCCTGGCATCGCTTGTCGCGATCTTCTTCTTCCGCCGCTACGCCTTGAAGGCGCTCTATGAAAAGGGTCAGCTGCTTCCGACCTTCTGGATTTCGCTAGGCCTGTTCTTCATTCCGACTCTTCTGATGTACTTCATCATGGGGATGCCGGTGGGGTTGGAGTATCCGGAGCTTCGCGGTCCGAACTTCCGCGGTGGGTATGTCCTTCTGGGGTCCATGATTGCGCTCTGGTGGGCCCTGGCGCTCTACACTGGCGCCTTCATCGCAGAAAACGTACGCGCGGGTATTCTAGCGGTCAGCAAGGGTCAGACTGAGGCATCGGCCGCGCTTGGGCTGCGTCCGAACCGGATTATGAGCCTTGTGATCCTTCCGCAGGCCTTGCGTGTCATCATCCCGCCTTTGATTTCGCAGTACCTGAACCTGACGAAGAACTCGTCGCTCGCTGCGGCGATCGGCTATTCGGATATCACCGGTACGCTCGGTGGGATCACACTGAACCAGACGGGGCGAAGTTTCGAGGCGATCCTGCTTCTGATGGCCTTCTACCTGGCGATATCGCTTGCGATTTCTGCCGTAATGAATGCCTACAACAACGCCGTGAAGCTGAAGGAGCGCTGAGATGAGTGATACAAACTCCCGTTCCTTCGCATTCGTTCGGACTGAGCAGCTTCCGGAACTGCCGCCGCCGGCCACCGAAACCGGGGTGATAAAGTGGCTGAGAGAGAACCTATTCTCGTCTCTTTCGAATTCGGTCATGACGCTGCTCGGCCTTTACGTCATCTACGTGGTTCTTTCGGCAATCGTGCCATGGATCCTGAATGGGGTCTGGGACGCAACGTCGATCCGTGATTGCCGCGAGCAATTGCAGGGCGTGTCGGGGGGCTGTTTCGCTGTAATCAGCGAGCGATGGCCCCAGTTGTTGTTCGGGTCGTACCCGCAGAGCGAATATTGGCGCCCGACGATTGCGTTTGTCTTGCTGTGGGTGGCGCTTGCGCCAGTCCTGTTCTTCAATCTGCCGCGCAAGCTTCTGTGGTTTACGGGTCTGTTCCCATTTATCGCTTACTGGCTCGTGTGGGGCGGTTCCATCTGGGTGCCAATCCTCTCACTTGTCGGGGTTGTGCTCGGCTACGTTGCCTTCAAGGCGCTTGATGAACGCTCTTACTTCGGTGGTCTTGTCGCGGGCCTTCTTGTCACGCTCTTGTTCTGGATCTTCCTGACAGGAACAATCTCGGGGGCGTTGTCCAACGTTATTGGTTTGTCGCTATTACCGGTGACGAGTTCCGATATCGGCGGCTTCATGATCAACTTTATCCTCGGGACGACCTGTATCTCGTTGTCTTTGCCTTTGGGGATTGCACTTGCGCTTGGGCGTCAGTCGAACCTGCCAATCATCAAGATCATCTGCGTGGTCTTTATCGAGTTCATCCGCGGCGTGCCGCTGATCACACTCTTGTTCGTGGCGTCGGTGATCCTGAACTACTTCCTGCCACCGGGCACGAACTTTGACCTGATCCTGCGCGTTATCATCATGATCACGCTGTTTGCTGCGGCTTATATCGCCGAGGTGATCCGGGGTGGCCTGGCGGCCTTGCCGCGGGGTCAGTATGAGGCGGGTGACAGCCTTGGCCTGGACTACTGGCAGTCCATGCGCCTGATCATCCTGCCGCAAGCGCTCAAGATCTCGATTCCTGGGATCGTCAACATCGCGATCGGTCTCTTCAAGGACACGACGCTGGTGTCGATCATCTCGATGGCCGATGTTCTTGGCATGATCCGGGAGCGGATCTTCAACACGACCGAATGGTTCGGGGTCTACTGGGAACTTCTCGGGGCTGCGGCGATCATGTTCTTCGTGTTCTGCTACGGCATCTCACAATATTCGCAATGGCTGGAGCGACAGCTTCAGACCGACCGTCGCTAAGGGGGGATAGAACCCATGACAATGACAGAAGAGGCGGTGACGCCGGATACGATGAAGGTCTCGGACGAGGTCGCCATCGAGATTGCGAGCATGAACAAGTGGTACGGGACATTCCACGTGCTGCGGGATATCGATCTGACCGTTTATCGCGGGGAACGGATCGTGATCTGCGGCCCGTCTGGGTCCGGAAAGTCCACGCTCATCCGCTGCATCAACGCATTGGAAGAGCATCAGAAGGGATCGATCACGGTCGACGGCACACTCTTGTCGTCGGACATCAAGAACATCGACACGATCCGGTCGGAAGTGGGGATGGTGTTCCAGCACTTCAACCTGTTCCCGCATCTGACGATCCTGGAGAACTGCACGCTGGCCCCGATCTGGGTGCGCA
>CAWUIX010000202.1:0-5258 GCA_963922395.1 uncultured Rhodobacterales bacterium
ATCCCGGCGAGGACAAGCACCTCGTCATGGCCCGCAAAATCCAGCATCCGGTGCAAGACGGGGCGCAAAAGCGGCACGGCGAAGATGAGCAAGGCCCAGGGTCCGGGCACCTTCCCCGAAAAGACCGCCAGAACGACAAGGGCGATGATGTCCTGAACAATCAGGATCCCAATGGCGGCGCGGCCATGGAAGTTGCCCATCTCGCGTTTGCTTTCGAGCATCTTTGCCGCGAGCACGGTGGACGAAAACGCAAGCGCGATCCCGACCAAGAGCGCGACCATCCAATCGTCGGTGAAAAATAGTCGCGCGAGCGGGGTGAAGATTACGATCGAGAGTGCAAAGTGGAGGAGCGAGACACCGACGACATGGGGCTCGCCGATCTGCCTGAGTTTGAGTTTCAGGCCGACCGTGAACAGAAGGATTAGCACTCCAAGGTTGGCAATGTAGTCAAGGATCGGGCCTGTCGTGGCGGGCATTCCAAAGCGGGGGCCCAACGCATTGATCGCAAAGCCCGCGGCGAGAAATCCGACAAGAGGTGGCAGCCCAAACGGTCGGACGGCCAGTCCGAAGATGAAGGCTGCTCCAACGGCAAAGACCTCAAACGCCATACTGTCCCAATCAGTTCAAACAAAATCCGACGCGGCCTGATGTGTTGGGCGCCTGGATGAAAAAAACATGCAAAACCAGAGCTTACCAAGCAAGGAATAGATGCTTGAACCTCTGAGATCAGCGCAAATCGGGCGCGAGAAAGTCAAACTCTGTGCGCCCATCAGGCTCGAAGCGGGCGACCTGTGCGGTTGCGAGACCAAAGGTGGTTCATTTGAGCCAGAGAAGAACGGCCCTGCTGATTTGGATGCAAATAAATGAGGATTAACAGTAGTTTAAAGGAAATTTGGCTAGGTTCTGGCAAGAAAGTGGCGAGATTGTGACCGACGTCACAGACCCACTAAGGCGCGTAAGGGTAATGTCATTTCGAGAGATCGGAGACAGAGCCATGCAAACCATCGTCTACCGCAGCAAAGAAGACGCCCGCGCCGCACGGATGGAGAAATACCGCCGTGCCATCGCCTCGGAACAGCGTTCCCGCGCTGGTTTCGTTGGCCGGATCGTCTCGCTCTACTCGATCTGAAATCCTTTCCTCCCAAGTGTTCACTTGCGCCGCCCGGACCGGGCGGCCTTTTTTTGTCCGACCACGCGCTTTGGTGTCTTGAGCGCTCATCATCGGCCATGATCGAGCGGTGATCTGAGAACAATCCCCGCCAACGCCCCAGATTTTTTCGTGAAACCCGCCGAAATATGTCGAAATTGTGACAGTGTTCACAGATCGCGGGCTTGGGTGACGCTACGTTAGGTTCATCAAGACGAAAGACCGCCCCGAGGCAGGGCAAGGAGATTTGAAATGAATGTATTTACGATGAGAACTGCGATGGGATTTGACGCCAGACGCCGCAACCGTCGCCAACAGATGGTGGAAGATCGGACCAGCCGCTCGCGGTTCGAACCGATCCGCCGCTAGCCGGAAGAATTCGACCGGTCGGGGAAGGAGGGGTCCTGAGGGGCCCCTCCTTTTTGTCTGGGAGCCGACACCTCTGAAACACGTGAAACTCGGGGTGACGTCAGGCTGAAACGAGCGCCGCTCAATCTCTGCCAAAGCAACAGGGAGAGAAACCATGTCAGACCGCTCGACAAAGCCCACGCCGACGCCAAAACGGAACGAACCCCCGAAGGAGTGGCAGTTCTGCGACTTCGCTATGATTTGATCTGAAACCGCGCGTGATATGGACCTGCGCGTCCATGCGTCCTATGCCGGTGCCGAAACAAGGAAGGCGCCTGCAATGGATGGCATCTGGGTTGGGGTCCTGATGGGGCTCGGCGGAACACTCGCGATGGATGTTTGGGCCTGGATCCTGGCCCGCCTCGGCGGGGCGCCCTTTCCGAACTGGGCAATGCCGGGGCGGTGGCTGGCCCACATCCCACGCGGACAGGTATTTCACGACGACATCGGTGCGGCGAACGGCGTGCCCGGGGAGCTCGGTCTGGGCTGGGGCCTGCACTACGGGGTTGGCATCCTCTATGGCATTGTCTTCGCGCTCGCCGCCGGGGCGGGTTGGCTGAGCGCGCCGACATTCCTGCCCCTCTGGATCTATTCGATCGTTCTGGTCGGGGCTGGGTGGTTCCTGCTGCAGCCGGGCATGGGCCTTGGGTTCGCGGCGTCCAAGACGCCGAACCCCTGGAAGGTCCGCATATTGAACATCGTCGCGCATACGGTTTTTGCCCTGGGCATGTGGGGCGGGGCCGTGATGGTCGCCTGAAGAAGGAGAGGGACAGAATGGACGAAGAGCCGAAAGGCGAGCTGACGCTGCGCACCCTCGCGATGCCCGCAGACGTGAACGTGAACGGGGACATCTTCGGCGGCTGGGTACTGAGCCAGATGGACATCGCCGCCGGGATCGTCGCGGGTCAACGCGCGCAAGGCCGGGTGGCGACGGTGGCCATCGAGGCGATGACCTTCATCCGTCCCGTCCATGTGGGCGACGTGCTCTGCATCTACGCAGAGATCGCCCGGGTTGGCCGGACGTCGATGGCGGTGGCTCTGGAGGCCTGGGCGCTTCGGGGCCGCTACGGGAAGCGAGAGAAGGTGACAGAGGGGACGTTTACGTTTGTGGCGATTGATGAGGAGGGGCGGCCGAGGGGGGTGTAGCCGATTTCGATTGCTATTGGACTCAAGAGTCTAATACAAAGTCCCTGCTACAGTACAGATTTGAAATGAACTTCAAACATTCGGTTAATCTACTCGATATTCTTGCAGGTACTTAACGAAGCGATCTGAATCAGGGTTAATGCCTTGACCAATATCTCTTGAATAATCCTGATATACTCGATTATCGAATGGTATCACTACATCCTTGAACGAGAGTACCGGTTCCAAGTGTGTAAGGAAAAAGAAGAGCGCGTTGGCTCCCGAAACATCAAAATCCTCACCCTGAATCTTCTTTTTAGGTCCGGTCGCATTGGAGCTAGCGGCAAAGATTCCCAGGTTGAATGGGTTATCGTTTCTAGAAACACCCTGGTCTAGTGACGCGACCAGAGAGATCCATCGCGTAACTGATGCAGAGTAGTTGATAGGATTCTGCCAGGCGCCCTCACCGAATGGATCTACGTAGGTCTGCGCTTGAAATCGTTCAAACTCGACTGCGTCGGTGCTCACGCAGAAGAGATTGTATGATGGCGGCGCGAAGTGAAATCCTCGCTCCTCAAGGCGCGTTTCCATGTGGTTGGGGTATGCGCCCCTGTAGTCTAGTTTCCAAAAATCACTTGCCTTCTCTCGAAAGTCCTTAGAAGCAGTAGAATTCAACTTGGATTTTACCTCGATCACTCCATAAACTAGCTCAATTGGAATATAATTCTCAATGAGACTTAGGTGCTCGGAGGAGTTGTAGATAACGATATCGCATTCTCGGGAAACTTTTCCTGTTCTATCAATTACAAATTGATTTGTGCTTATAGAATATTTTTTCGGAAGGACTCTCTGCAGCAATGCGCATAGACTTGTTTCAATGCGAGCCCCACGCGCTCCGTGGTGAGGAAGGCCAGCGACGGCGTCTATTTCGTGGATTAGGCTTTGGTAGAGCTTTTCTACTTCGGTTTCAAACGGGTGCACCGAGCCATCCGTCATTAATCCTACCTCGCAAACTTCTTATACTTAATCCGCTTCGGCTCCACCGCGTCTGGGCCCAGGCGCCGCTTCTTGTCCTCTTCGTAATCCTCGAAATTCCCCTCGAACCACTCCACATGCGCCTCGCCTTCGAATGCCAGGATGTGGGTGCAGATCCGGTCAAGGAAGAACCGGTCGTGCGAAATCACAACCGCGCAACCCGCGAAATCCACAAGTGCGTCCTCCAGCGCGCGGAGGGTTTCGACGTCGAGGTCATTGGTCGGTTCGTCGAGGAGGAGGACATTGCCGCCTTCCTTCAATAGCTTCGCCATGTGAACACGGTTGCGTTCGCCGCCTGAGAGCAAACCCACCTTCTTTTGCTGGTCGCCGCCTTTGAAGTTGAACGCCCCGCAATAGGCGCGGGAGTTGATCTGGACGTCGCCCAATTCGATCACTTCGCCGCCGCCAGAGATCTCTTCCCAGACCGTCTTGTCCGCGTCCAGCGCATCGCGGGACTGGTCGACATAGGCGAGTTTCACCGTATCGCCGTAATCCACCGCCCCGTTGTCCGGCGCCTCCTGTCCGGTGAGCATCCGGAAAAGCGTGGTTTTACCCGCACCGTTGGGGCCGATCACTCCGACAATCCCGCCGGGAGGCAGGGAGAAGGTCAGATCCTCGATCAGTTGCTTGTCGCCCATGTGTTTGGCCAGGTTTTCGACCTCGATCACCTTGGACCCGAGGCGCGGGCCTGAGGGGATGACGATCTGGGCGCGAGTGATCTTTTCGCGCTCCGACTGTGACGCCAGCTCGTTATAAGCGTTGATCCGGGCCTTCTGCTTCGCCTGTCTGGCCTTCGCGCCCTGGCGGATCCAGTCCAACTCGCGCTCCAGTGTCTTCTGGCGGGATTTGTCCTCGCGCGCTTCGTGGGCCAGGCGCTTGGCCTTCTGTTCCAGCCAGCTGGAATAGTTGCCCTCGTAGGGAATGCCGCGGCCCCGGTCGAGCTCCAGGATCCATCCGGTGATGTCGTCGAGAAAGTACCGGTCGTGCGTGACGATCAGGCAGGTGCCCTTGTAGTCGATCAGGTGCTGCTGGAGCCAGGCAATGGTCTCGGCGTCCAGGTGGTTCGTGGGTTCGTCTAGGAGGAGCATCTCGGGCGCTTCGAGCAGAAGCTTACAGAGCGCCACGCGCCGCCGTTCACCGCCAGACAGGGTAGCGACATCCGCCTCATCGGGCGGGCAACGCAAGGCCTCCATCGCGACGTCGATCTGCGAGTCGAGGTCCCAGAGGTTTTCGGAATCAATCTCGTCCTGAAGCTGCGCCATCTCGTCGGCGGTCTCATCCGAATAGTTCATTGCCAGTTCGTTGAACCGATCGAGCTTGCCCTTCTTCGCCGCCACGCCCAGCATCACATTCTCGCGGACGTTCAGCGTTTCATCGAGTTCCGGTTCCTGCGGCAAATACCCGACGCGCGCACCTTCGGCGGCCCAGGCCTCCCCGGTAAAATCCTTGTCGAGCCCCGCCATGATCCGCAGAAGCGTCGACTTACCCGCGCCGTTCACACCGACCACGCCGCTCTTCACGCCTGGCAGGAAGGACAGCCGAA
>CAWUIX010000203.1:0-5256 GCA_963922395.1 uncultured Rhodobacterales bacterium
AAGCGGCGGCAGAGGTCTTTGGATCAGGCGTCAAGCTCACAGTGATGCCGCTCGACGTGACGCACAAAGCCTTGACGTCTGAGGCGATCGTCAATGCGTTCCGGGATCAAGGCACTGAACTCGGCCGCGTTGTCGCCTCCTGGATCGATTTCTTCGAACGGTTCGATATGGAGAAATATGGCTCCCAAGGCGCCCCGCTGCACGACCCCTGCACCATCGCCTATCTGATCCAACCCGAGATCTTCACGGGCCGCTTCATCAACGTCGAAATCGAAACCCAATCCGATCTGACGCGGGGCATGACCGTCGCCGATTGGTGGGGCGTCACGGACCGCCCCAAGAACGCGATGTTCATGGGCGGGATCGACCGGGACGCCTATTTCGATCTGATCCTGACCCGACTGGCGACGCTGTGATCCGCCTCGCCGCGCCCGATCCCGATTGGCCCGCGCAAGCGGCGGCAGAGGCGGCCCGATGGGACGGGATCGACGGCCTGAAGACCATCCACCACATCGGCTCAACTGCCGTTCCCGGGCTGATCGCCAAGCCGATCCTGGATCTGATGCCGGTGTTCACCGATGCAGAGGCGTTGGAGGCGTCGCGCCCGGATCTTGAGCGCCTGGGCTACGAATGGATGTGCGCCTTTGGTTTGCCCGGGCGCCGCTACGTTCGCCGCGATGATCCGGAGACGGGCGAACGTCTCTGTCAGGCCCATTGCTACCCGGAGGGCCACGAAGACATTCGGCGCCACTTGGCCTTCCGCGATGCCTTGCGGTCTCGGGAAGATCTGCGTGCTGCCTATGCTGCACTAAAATCGCGCTGTGCGGCAGACCATGGGCATGACACAGGCCAATATGGCGACTGTAAATCGGACTGGATCAAACGCGTGGAAGCGGAGGCTTTGACATGAGTGCAGCGCTTCATCTGGCCGGGCCAGACGACATCGAAACGCTTCTACCGATGGTGGCGGCCTATCATCGGCTTGAAGAGATCGAGACCGATGACGCCCACCGGCGCGCGGCGCTGGAGCCCATGCTGGATGGGTCCCCCTTGGGCTGTGTCTATATCATCGGCCCACGCCGGGCGCCGGTGGGCTACATCGCCATCACCTTTGGCTGGTCAATCGAGATGGGCGGCATGGACGGGTTCATCGATGAGTTCTTCATCCGCGAAAACGTGCGTGGCCGCGGCATGGGCACCGAGGTCCTGAATACGCTGATCCCCCAACTGGAGGCCGCGGGACTGAAGGCCCTGCATCTTGAGTTCGCGCTGGACCGTCCGCGGCTGGAGAAAATGTATGCCCGCGCGGGCTTTCGCCTTCGGGAGCGGTACGGGCTAATGACGCGCATGGCACGGAGAAGCGGGATATGAGCGGGAACGACGATCAGGTCGCCTTCTGGTCCGGAGATCCGGGCAAGAAGTGGGTGACATTCCAGCCCGTCCTCGACCGGCTCTTCACCGAGGCGACCGAAGCCCTCATTGCAAGCGCAAACCTGAGCAAGGGCCAGGCTGTCCTGGACATTGGCTGCGGTGCTGGCGATCTGACGATCCGCGCGGCGGATCTGGTGGGGTCCGAGGGGCGCGCGTTGGGCGTCGATGTTTCCGCCCCCCTGATCGACCATGCAACCCGTCGAGCAGCAGATCAGGCGAATGCAGATTTCGCTTTGGGCGACGCCCAGGTCTTTCCGTTCGAAGAAGAAAGCTTTGATCGCGTGATCTCCCGGTTTGGGGTGATGTTCTTCGACGACCCCGTGGCCGCCTTTCAAAACATGCGCCGCGCGCTCAAACCCGGTGGCCAGATTTGCATGCTGGGCTGGGCGCCTCAGGCAGAAAACCCCTGGTCACAGATAGCGCGCGACGCTGGTGTCGCCCGATTGGGCCCGCCAGCGCCAGAACCACCCGGAACGACCGGACAGTTCGCATTTGCAGACATTGACTGGGTGACAGGTCTTCTGGACGCCGCCGGGTTTGGAGGCGTCCGTGGGGAACCTGTCGACATCAAACTCCACATCGACGGGGATGCGCGCGCCGCCGCGCATCTTGCAACCACAATCGGCCCGGTGGCGCGGATCATGAACGAGCACAAGGGGACCGAGGCGGATCGCGACGCGATTGCCGATGTCGTGATGGACGGGTTCGCGCCCTTTGAGACACCGTACGGGATACGTATCCCCGCCCGCCTTACCCGGTTCATGGCACATAAGACCTAAACCCGCGGCCCGTCTTGGGGATAACTGTTGCGAACTGCCTCGATCCGAGAGAGGGTTCGCGAGACATGAGTGCTGCGGATCTGACATTCGAGCGGTCGGGCGACGGCGTGACGCTCCGGTTTGCCGGTCAGATGGTGACCGAGGCGCTCGGATCCGTTGAGGATGCTGTCCGCCGACTGCCAGCGGGATCGCGGCAGGCAAAGGTCGATCTTTCCGGCGTCGACACCCTCGATACCGGCGGCGCATGGATTGTTGTCAGCCTCCTTGACCGCTTGAGCGCAGACGGCGTGCGGGCCGAAATCACGGGCGCCTCCGAAGAGCACCTCGCTCTGATCGACACAATCCGGCGCAGTCTTCCGGAAACCACCGACACGGAAGCCGAGCAAAGAGGCCTCAGCGCCCGTCTTGCGCGTCTGGGCGAGGCGACGGTCGGTGCCGGCAGATCCGCGCTCTCCCTTCTGGAATTCCTGGGCTTGACGCTTCATCGGCTGGCCATGACCGCCCTGCGCCCCTGGCGCCTGCGCGGTGTCTCACTAGTGCGCCAGATCGAAGAGGTCGGCTTCAAGGCCTTGCCCATCGTCGCCCTGATGGGGTTTCTGATCGGCGTCGTCCTCGCCTTCCAAGGCGCCGCACAGCTTCAGCAGTTCGGCGCAGAGGTGTTCGTTGTCGAGCTGATCGCGATCTCCATCCTGCGCGAGTTGGGGATCATGCTTACCGCGATCATTGTTGCAGGCCGTTCGGGATCGGCGTTCACCGCGTCAATCGGATCGATGAAGATCCGCGAAGAGCTTGATGCGATGCGCACCCTCGGCCTCGATCCGATCGAGGTACTCGTCCTGCCCCGCGTTCTGGCCCTGATCATCGCACTCCCCATCCTCGGATTCGTGGCAAACATCTCTGGCCTCATCGGCGGCGCCTTGATGAGCTGGATTGAGCTTGGCATCAGCCCTGGCATGTTCATCACCCGCCTGGGTGAGTCCATTGACGTCTGGCACCTGGCCGTAGGCATGATCAAAGCACCCTTCTTCGCGGTCATCATCGGCGTCGTCGCTTGCTGGCAAGCGATGCTTGTGGGCGGGTCGTCGGAGAGCGTCGGGCAACGCACGACGATCTCAGTGGTTCAAGCCATCTTTCTTGTGATCGCGGTCGACGCGCTCTTTTCCATCTTCTTCTCGGAGTTGGGCGTATGAGTGGCGCGGCCAAATCCAAAGAGGCCGTGATCGAGGTCCGCGGTCTCGTCAATCGCTTTGGCCCGCAGGTGGTGCACGATCAGTTGGACCTCGACGTCTGGCGCGGCGAAGTACTCGGCATCGTCGGCGGGTCAGGCACAGGGAAATCCGTCCTGTTGCGCTCAATCGTGGGTCTTCAGAAGCCCGCCGCCGGGAGCATCCGTGTCCTGGGCGTCGACGTCCTGAACGCCTCTCCCGCCGAGCGCCTGACCGTCGAGAAGAAATGGGGCGTGGCCTTTCAGGACGGCGCCCTGTTCTCTTCACTCTCCGTCATTGAGAACGTCATGGCACCGATGCGCGAACACCTGCGCCTCAGCCCCGCCCTCATGAAATCACTGGCGGAACTCAAAATCAGCCTTGTTGGCCTACCTCCGCTCGCCTGCGGCAAGTTCCCCTCTGAACTCTCCGGCGGCATGCGGAAAAGGGTCGCTCTGGCGCGCGCGCTGGCAATGGACCCGGCTATCGTGTTTCTGGATGAACCAACCGCAGGGCTCGACCCGATCGGGGCGGCGGCCTATGACGATTTGATTGGAGAATTGCAACGATCGCTGGGTCTTACGGTGTTCATGGTGACACATGACCTCGACAGTCTCTACGCCATCTGTGATCGTGTCGCGGTATTGGCGGAGAAACGTGTTTTGGTTGAAGGGAAGCTGTCCGACATGCAAGCGGTGGACCACCCTTGGGTGCGAGAATACTTCAACGGACCGCGTGCGCGTGCCGCGATGGCTGATGTCTGAGGGCCGCTGAGATGGAAACGCGCGCCAATTACATCCTGATCGGCCTCTTTACCCTGATCGGAATTGTGGGGGCGCTCGGATTCCTCCTTTGGCTCGCGCGTGTCGAAGTGGACCGGCAATACGCCTATTACGATGTGGTGTTCGAGGATGTGTCGGGCCTCGGGAATGCAGGCGCGGTGCGCTACAACGGTTTGCCGGTGGGCCAGGTGATTTCACTGGAACTCGACCCGGAAGACCCGTCCAAGGTGCGGGTTCGGATCGAGATTGGCGCCGAGACGCCGATCAAAACCGACACAGTGGCAAAGCTTCAAGCCCAGGGTGTCACCGGCGTTAGCTATGTCGGTTTGTCGGGTGGGTCGCCCGAGGCGGATCTGGTGCCCGATGGTGGAGAGATCACGTCCGAGCGGAGTACGATCCAGACGATATTCGAAGGTGCGCCAGAGCTCTTGGAGCGGGCAATCACCCTGCTGGAAGACGTCAATTCGATTGTCGATGATGAGAATCGCGAGGCGTTTGCCGAGATCCTTGAGAACCTGTCGTCCGCCTCGGGCCGGCTTGATCGCACGCTCGAAGATTTTGAGACCCTGTCCGACGATCTTGGGAGCGCTGCGCGCGAAGTTGCGGCGTTCACCGCGCGCTTGGAGCAGTTGAGCGACACGGCAGAAACAACGCTCAGTACGGCAACAGACACCCTGACTACGGCGCAAGGTGCGATTGAGCGTTCGGAGACGGTGATCGATACGGCGGCTTCAACGTTGCAGACCGCGGAAACGGCCTTTGCCACGGCAGACACGCTCATGCAGGAAGATCTGGCAGAATTGATCCGCAATGGCGCCTCCGCTGCCGCGCGCCTTGAGGCGTCCATCGACGCCTTGGAGCCCTCTGCCGCTGCAACACTGGAAGCGGCCGAACGGCTGGCCGACGAGCGACTTCCGGAGCTGATCGCCCGGGCCAATGCGACGCTGGACACCGTGGATCAAGAGGCGCAGGCGATTTCAGCGGAAGCGAAAGCCGCGATAGCGCTGGGCGCGGCGCGGCTGGCCGAGGCAGAGGTCCCTCTAAAGCTTCTGGATGAGA
>CAWUIX010000204.1:0-5242 GCA_963922395.1 uncultured Rhodobacterales bacterium
AAGGACATCCGCCGGAGCACCAAATCCGATGCTTAAATTAACCGGATCTTCACATGAGTTAACCGGAAACACCGATCGCCGCCTGTGTACACGCGGTGTACACGCGGTGTACCTGTTGTGCGGGGCCTCATGACATCACTTCCGGAAAGTACTGATCGACAGCTCGGTCTGGTCATAGACCTCGATATTTGCGTCGGCTGCCACGCCTGTGTGACGGCTTGCAAAGGCTGGAATACCGAGAATTACGGCGCGCCCCTGGCCGATGCCGATGCCTATGGCGCGGATCCGGTGGGCAGTTTCCTCAACCGCATTCACAGCTACGAAGTGCAGCCAGATCAAGGGCCTGCGCAACTTGTGCACTTCCCGAAATCCTGCCTGCACTGCGTCGACGCACCTTGTGTCACCGTTTGTCCGACCAGCGCGTCCTACAAGCGGGTCGAAGACGGAATCGTCCTCGTTAACGAAAGCGACTGCATCGGTTGCGGCCTCTGCGCCTGGGCCTGTCCCTACGGCGCGCGGGAGATGGACCCGGTTGAAAAGGTTATGAAAAAGTGCACGCTCTGCGTCGACCGGATCTATAACGAAAACCTGCCCGAAGAGGATCAGGTCCCCGCCTGTGTCCGCACCTGTCCGACCGGCGCGCGCGCCTTTGGCGACCTCTCCGATCCCAACAGCGCCGTCTCGCAATCCGTGAAAGAGCGTGGCGGTATGGATCTGATGCCCGAGCAGGGCACACGGCCTGCAAACCAATACCTCCCGCCCCGAGACCGCGACATCGACGTTCTGGCGCCGCTCCTTGAACCCGTCGCCGAAGACCCGCGTGGCTTCCTCGGCTGGCTCGACAAAACACTGGAGAAGCTGGGCTAATGCACCCCGCCGTCTCGATCATCGTCTTCACCGTCTTCTCCGGCCTGGGCTTCGGCCTTTTGGCCTTCCTCGGCCTCGGCTTTCACCTGCCAACCGGTTGGGTGGCCTTTGTTTTCTTCGCCATCGCCTACGCGCTCGCGGGCGCGGGTCTGATCGCCTCGACCTTCCACCTCGGCCATCCGGAACGCGCGCTGAAGGCGTTCACGCAGTGGCGCTCCAGCTGGCTCAGCCGGGAGGCCTGGCTTGCCGTCATCGCGATGGGGCTCATGGGGCTCTATGCGCTGCCGCTGATCCTCGCAGGTGCGCATATCGCACCGCTCGGATGGCTCGGCGCGCTTGCCTCAGCGGCCACCATCGCCGCCACCTCGATGATCTACACGCAGCTGAAGACAGTGCCCCGCTGGCACCATTGGACGACCCCCGCCCTGTTTCTGGCCCATGGCCTTGCGGGCGGCGCCCTTCTGGCCGGCCAAGTCACGGGCGCGTCCGTCTTCTTAGCGGTTCTTTTACTTCTCCAACTCTACGCTTGGCAGGTCGGTGACACAGCTTACGCAAATAACGGCAGCGATCTCGGCACCGCCACCGGCCTTGGAAACCGGGGCGCGGTGCGCGCATTCGAAGCGCCCCACACGGGCGGAAACTATCTGACGAAGGAGATGGTGCACGTCGTCGGGCGCAAGCACAGCCGCACGCTGCGCGCCATTGGGCTCGGGCTCGCGGTCGTTCTGCCGCTCGTTATTCTCCAGGTTCTGCCGTTCAGTCATGCTCTCGCGGGCGTGGCGGTGCTCTCTCATATCGCGGGAAGTCTCTGCACCCGCTGGCTTTTCTTTGCCGAAGCAGAGCATGTGGTCGGCCTCTACTATGGCCGGACATCATGAGCTTCCGGCCGGGCTTTGACCCACGCTGGACATCGGAAGAAGACTACATCCTCGGGATCACCCGCGCGATCTGGGAGGATCGCGGGATCCACACGCTGCATGACTACTACGGCCCCGACCTTGTCGTTCGGTCACCGGCGAGCGTCATCAAGGGCAACAGCGGCATCATCGCCGCAACCGAGGCAACGCTGGCGGAGTTCCCGGATCGCGAACTGCTTGGCGAAGATGTGATCTGGTCCGAGGTCAGCGAGACGGCCTTCCTGTCGTCCCACCGGTTGATCTGCACCGCCACACACTCAGGTCCCGGCATGTACGGCGCCCCAACGGGCCGGCGCCTCGCCTACCGGATTCTGGCCGACTGCTACTGCGAAGGGAACATGGTCCGCGACGAATGGCTCGTCCGCGACCAGGGCGCCATCGTCCGGCAAATGGGGATGGACCCAAAGGACTGGACCCGTGATCTCATCGCGCGCGAAGGCGGGCCGGAGGCCTGCGTGCGCCCCATGACGCCGGCTACGGATGTGCCGGGGCCTTACACCGGCACAGGGAACGAGAACACCTGGGGCACGCGCCTCGCAGACATCTTCCAGCGGATCATGGAGAGTGATTTCTCCACGATCTCAAAGACCTATGACCGCGCCTGTGAACTCCACTACTGGGGCCATGCGCAAGGTCACGGGCACGCGCTCGCCGACCGAACCTGGCTTGGCCTCCGCGCCGCGTTTCCCTCCGCAACTTTCGCGGTCGAGCACAAGATCGGCGCCGAGACGGAACACATGCCACCCCGGGGCGCGGTCCGCTGGTCGCTCTTCGGGCGCCATGATGGGCACGGAACCTTCGGCGCACCGACTGGAGCGGAGGTTTACATCATGGGGATCACCCATGCAGAGTTCGGCCCCTACGGCCTTCGCCGCGAATGGACGCTGATTGACGAGACCGCGATCTGGAAGCAGATCCTTCTGCAGACCGGCTAACCGACAGTCGAAGATCTCACCGAAAGACTGACCGACATAGGCAACGGCCCCGCTGTCTGTTCGCCTTCGATACGTGACACCGTCAGATCCACGGTCGCGCGTACCATCGCATCGACGTCCTGCCGAACCGATGTCAGCCGATAGGCGGGCCACGCCGCAATCGGAACGTCGTCAAACCCAGCTACCGCAACATCCTCAGGAACCCGCAAACCAAGATCTGAACGCAGAGTGTCGATCACCGAAAAGGCCATCGCATCGGATGCCGCAAAGATCGCGTCCGGTCCGGAACCGTCGCGGAACATCTTGAGCACCGCATCCCGCGCCTGCTCGGGCTGGAACTGCCCTTCACCTCTCGCAAAGAGTTTCAGTCCCGCACTGTGCAGGCCATCCACAAATCCCGCTTCGCGATCCCGCTGGGTCGACGCACTGTCGAGCCCAGCGATATAGGCGATTCGTTCGCGCCCAAGACTGACGAAATGCTCGGCGACCAACCGCCCCCCCATGACGTTGTCCGACACCACGGCAAGTTCCCCGCGCTGCGCCTGTCGGCGGTTGAACAGGACAACCGGGACGCCGGTATCGCGGCATCGCTTCGTGATGTCGGAGGTCATTTCCACCGACGCCAGGACCAGGGCGTCCACCTGATAATCCATCATCTCACGCGCAACCTGGTCGAGGTTCCCCGCGTCGCGAGAGGCCATGAAAATAAGAACGTGATACCCCTCGGCCTGAAAGGCGTTGGAAAGTTTCTCCACGACGCTCGGGTAGAAATGCCCGTCCAGATAGGCGACCACCAGGCCGATTACACGACTGCGCCCTGTCAGCAGGGAGCGTGCAAGAATGTTCGGGCGATAGCCCAGGTGCTCCGCCGCAACGCGGACCTTTTCAGCGGTCGCCTTCGACACGCTCGCCCCAGGGGTGAAGGCCCGGCTCACGGCGGACCGGCTGACACCGGCAAGGCGCGCCACATCGAGAGATGTCACCCGCTCCGGCACAGGCCTACCCGAAATGAATCGCGGCGCGCGATTTCACTGACCGGCGCGCAGCATCCTGAAGGATGAGACAAGCGTGCGCCGCGACCGGATGCGCCTGCCAAGGGGCTGACGGTGTTTCGTCCTCACCCTCGCGCCAGCGCTTCAACGTATTATCGTCATGCGTCATGCCATCCGGGACCACAAGGGCCTTTGCCAGTCGAGTGGTCTCCTGCAAAAGCCGCTGACTCGATCCCAACGGCCAGAGGTGTTTTGTGTCGGGGGTAACATCCTTTGGGATGATCGGCGTTTTGAAGTCGACAGGCACATAGTAGCCGGTGGAATCCGAATGAAAGCAAAGATGCGCAAACTCGGGAAGCCTGCGCTTGCTGCCAAAGAGCTTGGCAATTGCGCCTGGCCTATTTGGGTCGAGAACATGCTCCAAAACATCGGCAAAGTGCTTCTCCGCGCCAGGAGTCTCGGCGCCATCGATCTGCCGGTCCTTGGGGAGATCCTCCTTTGCCGCGATCCGGGCCGCAACCTCGCGCAAGGCATGGAGCGCGTAGTGCCCTTGCATGCGGGCTGACCAAGGCTCTGCCTTTTTCTTTTCTTTATGGCGCTTGAGTCCCGCCTGTTTGAGGGCCGCGTTCACCGCGGCCAGCTCTTGTTCGATTGAGGCCGCTTGGTCTTTGTCGCGCCCCATGCGATCTGCCAAAACCCCAACGGTCACATTGAGTTCCATCCCCTCATCCTTTTACGGCACCTGCGGTCAGTCCGCTTACGATCTGACGTTGGAATACCATAACAAGGAGGAAGAGGGGCGCAGTGATTGACACCGCCGCCGCCACGGCCTCGACCTGGTCGGTCGTAGTGGTCTCGCGGTTGAAGTATCCGGCAATGGCCGGAACCATGGTTTGGTTCTGGGCATCGAGCAAAAGAGAGGTCACCAGAAAGTCGTTGTAGGCCAGGAGGAACGAGAACAGACCCGTGGTGATAACGCCTGGCCACATCACCGGCATGATCACCCAGCGAAACGCCTGGAAATGCGTGCAACCATCGACCCGGGCGCTTTCGTCAAGCTCCACAGGGATGTTCTGGAAGAACGAGCGCAGCATCCAGATCGTGAACGGTTGGTTGATCGATACGAGCACCGCAATAACCGCGAGCGGTTGACCATAGAGCGTTGGGGCATTCTCACCAAGGATCGGCTTCAGGATTTCCGCCGAGTTGATGAAGACTGGAAGATAGCCCGACACTAGGACGGAATGGGGCAGCGCGCGGAAGACAAGCGCAATGATCAAGATCCAGAACGCGATGTTCGATCCGGATCGCGCGAGGCCGTAGCCCGCCAGCGTCCCGATGGTCAGTGAGACAGTGACTACGCCCGCAGTCACAACCAGGGAGTTGCGGAAGTTGCGCCAAAACTCATTCTCAACCCAGACCGCATTGTAGTGCTCGGTTGTCAGGCCAAGGACGGGCTGGCCCAGGAACCCGGCAATGTCATTGATCGGAGCCATGACCAGCGGCATTAGGTAGAAGAACACCACGACAA
>CAWUIX010000205.1:0-5212 GCA_963922395.1 uncultured Rhodobacterales bacterium
TCGAACATGCAGTTGAACCTGTCGCGTTCAAAGAAGTTAAGTGGCGACCAGTTCGGCGATCTTCTTTGCGACCTCAACCATTGGCTCTTCGGCCGTGCTGAGGCCTGCCCTAGAAGCTAACAACACACTGACCTGCTCAAGCTCTTCGTATGTTGTTCCATGAACAACGGGAACCAATCGCTCTCGTCTCAAGAGCGCGGAAAGCTCTTTGTCTGCCACTCCTTCCGCAGGCAGGCGTTTCAACATGGCCGGTGTCACCAAAACGATGCCTACACGGGAGTTCACCAAGCCTTTGTCGATCGCGCGCATCATAGGCACACCCAGGCCAAGGTCTTTCTCGCTGAACCACACTCGAACGCCATGAGCTTCTAGTAGATCGTGCAGTTCTTTGGCAGAGCCTTGCCGATCATCCCAGGCGTGGCAGAGGAACACGTCTCGAAGGTCAGGTTGCGAAACTGCGAGGTTTTCAACATTTTCTCTGACCGGAGTAAGCGCCAAAACTTGTTCAGGTGTGTACCAAACACCTGAACTGGCTGCCGACCACCGCGGCTTTTTGGAACGCCGCCCTGAACTGCCGCTCCGACCGCTACTTTGACCGCGAGAAGAGTATGAAGGCGACGGGCTTGAAGCGTAACTATTGTAGCCACTGCTGTAACCACCATAACTGCGAGAACCCCCGTAGCGGTGCCTGCATGCCGGACAATTGGCAGCCGCAGCTGCAGACTTGTGACCTCTTACTGGTGCTGTACATCTAGCCATGCAAGTTCCTTCCCGTTAGCAATACTCGCCGTCTCGCATACAACAGCTACCACCGGCGCTTCCGAGACGACGCCTTCGCCCTTCTGGGCGTCTTGTTCGATTTGCGCTTGTTTGCGGCAGTTTGAAGAGCTTGAAGATTACGCCGTGCATCCGACCCACCTTTTGACCTTGGCCAGATGTGATCAACCTGCCAACCCATGGGGCTGTCTCGGTTGTAGGCAGGCTTGTAGATCAGGTTGCCTTGAGCGTCCCGCCGATAAAGATTGGGGTTCTTCCCTTTTACGCGGCGCGCTTTCTCCCAGACATGCTGGGCTTTGGGGTTCGTGGAATACGGCATGTTGATCTCCTCTGGTTAAGCCGCGGATCTTCGTGGGTGAACGTGGGAGCCAGAGGGTGTGACCTCGATGTCAAATCCCTCCGTGATCATGGATTTCACTTGCTCGGTGTGCGAGATCAATCCAACCGATCTTTTGTCGTTGGTTAGCTCGTAGAGCGTCTCAAGCGCAGTGTTCAGTGTGTCTTCGTCAAGGGTCCCGAAACCCTCGTCGATGAAGATGGCATCCAGCTTGATGCCGCCACTGTTCTGTTGGACGACATCGGACAATCCGAGAGCGAGCGCGAGCGACGCCTGAAACCCTTCACCTCCAGACAGCGTCTTGGTCGGGCGCGACTTCTCCGTGTTGGCGTCAAAGACGGCGATATCCAGCCCTCGTTTCTGCCGCCCGCCAACAACATCGTCCGGTCGAAGGAGTTGATACCTTCCATCTGTCATTGGCCTGAGCCTTTGATTGGCGGCAACCAGGACCTCATCGAACATCGCCGCAATCGCAAAATCGGGGAGCCGAACCTTCCGATCATTGTTCCCGTTGACCAGGTTCGAGAGCTCGCCGACTGGACCATACTCCGCCTCGAGTTCCGCGATATGGGCCGAAAGCGCGTCGACTTTTTGCCGCGTCTCGAGCTTGGCTTCTAGGTCACGTTTCAAACGGGTCAGGGTCTGCTGGCCGTCTTCCAGCTTTGACTGGGCGGTGTCCCTGGCAGCCGTCAATGCCTCGATGTCTGGAGGGGTTCGCTGGCCGATCTCCTGCAACAGTCTTTCAAGCTGCGCTTTATTGGCCGCCACGCGCTGGTTGTACGAGTTGATCTGCTCCTCGAACACGTCGCATTGAGAAACGTCCTCTTTCGCAGCGTCAAAGCTCGCCACGTCTAATTTGGCCGTGCTCAGCTGCTCGCCGAACTCTGTCTTGGCTTTGGACAGGGCAAGGCTCGCTCTTTCTGCACTTGCGGCAGCACTCGCGACTGCTTCCTGGGCTCCGCTTAGATTGATCGCCGCGACCTTTTCGTCGTCTATTGCTTTCTCATGGGCTGCAGTCAGTTCGTCCCGCTTTGCAACTGCAGCGGACAGCGCCTTTTCCAAGGCGTCTCCCTGTCGCCAGTCCTGAGGCACCTCGCGAAGAACAGTCTCATAGGAAGTATTGGCACGCGTCTCAGCGTCCCGAGCTTCCGAGAACTCCTGACGTGCCACTTCATACTGAGTGGTTGCTTCCTCGACAGACACTTCAGCCGCAGAAATTCTTTCTTCGAGTTCGGAAAATCGTGTGTCCGCATCCAAAGCGGCCTTCTTGTCGCGCGCTTCCGCGACAGCGAGATCAAGGCTTTGCCGATCCCGCTCTGGGCGGTCTAGAGCATCTAGCTCAGATCGTTTTTGAGCGAGTAAAGACTTCGCTGCATTTAATGCTGTTCTGGCTTCTACTTCATCACGTTCGGCGTCGCGAAGGTCCTGCGTCGCCTTTTCGAATTGATCGTGACGTCCCCTACGTTCCGGATTGCCGGTTGCCGGATCGGGGTGGTCCTGCGAGCCACAGGCTGGACAGGGCTGCCCTGGAAGCAATTTTTTGGCTACGTGAAGGGCCTGTACGTCCGTCAAGTCCTGCTCGGCACGTTTCAGCGCGACCTTGCAGACGTCGAGGTGGTCATTTCTGGCATTATGCTCAGTCTGTAAGCGTTCGACTTCAGCTGTCTGTAGATTTCGTTTGGTCTCTGCGACCTCAAACCGAGCCAACGTCTCTGACTCTCGCTCCAGCGCAGACAGTGCATTGCCAGCATCTTGAAGCGCGCGTGCGTATGTCGGCTGCTCCTTCTGTAGATTGCGAAGCGCCGCCATCTCTTGGTCGGCATCCTTCCGTTTGCGTTCTGCCTCCGCCTGTTTCTCAGCGTCTGATTTCTTCTTCGCACGCGAAGCCTCAAGATTAGTCTGCAATTCGCGGACTTGGCCGAGCGTTCCTTCGAAGCGCTCCAGCTCTTGCACGCGCGCGTGGGCAGCGTCGCGGTCATTCCTCTGATTGTCGGCTCGCTTGAGCGCCTCCTCGGCTGAACTGAAAGCAGCGCGGGCTGACGCTAAAGCTTCTTTTGCCGACACGTGACGGACCTGGGACGCATTGGCCTCTTCATCCGCAGTTCGCAATGCGGCCTCGGCAACCAAGACGGTTTGCGCGGACCTTGCTTTCGCGAGGCGTGATTTACTCTCCCTGATGGTATCCGCTTCGGACAGAAGCGAGCTCTCCTCGTTCTTTGCCGACGCCTGGGCCTCGAACTTTTCGGCTAAGCTCTCTCCTGCGGCCAAGGATCTCTGACACTTGGCCAGCGCCTCGATCTCAGACTTCACGGAACCTTCGAGTTTCGCGATCTCTTCATTCATCAGGCGGATCGCCTCAACCAACTCTTCTTCGCTTTGGCCACCCAAATGTGTTTCGCGGCGAACACGTTCTTCGCTGATCTCTCGGTACAGCGCCGCGGCATCACGTTTGATCCGCTCGACGAAATTCTCGTAGAGCCTGACGTCAAAAAGGCGCTTAAGGATCGGCGAGCGCTCATCATTCGTAGCTGTGAGAATCTTCCGGAAATCCCCCTGGGGCAGCAAAATGATCTGGCGGAACTGGGCGGAGTTGTAACCGAGAAGACGTTCGATTTCGGGATCGACCCTGTTCACCTGCTTCTCAGCGATGACCTCGCCGACATTGTCACCTGCGATCTCTTCAAGTCGCATCCCGGTCGCCTGAAACAGGTAAGCCTGATGCGGTTCGGTCGTCGTACCTGAGCCACGGCGAGCCGCCCTCTCCTGCTTGGGGATGCGTCGCACGACGTAGCGTTCGGCCCCGAGATCGAAGACAAGCTCGACCTTTGTGATCTCCGTTGCGTGGGCGTGGTGGCACACCATGTCTTCGGCCAAGCGCTCAGCCCCTGACGACTGTCCGAACAGCGCAAATGAGATGCCGTCGAAAATAGTCGTCTTGCCGGCACCCGTCTCTCCATAGATGCCAAAAATCCCGGCATCCATGGCGGCCGTGAAGTCTACAACCTCGGTCCCCGCGTATGGACCGAACGCGGTCATCGTCAGTCGGATCGGTCTCATGAAAAGTCCTCCATCGCCGGTCTGTCGAGAACGTTCTTGACAACTGCCACTTCGCGGTCTGTGACGCCTTCATTTCGGACGTAAGTCAGAAACTCACCAATGACGCCAACGGGATCGTCTAGTTTTGACAGGGCCCGACCTGCGCTGCTCATCGCGAGATCCTCCCTCTTCTCTCGCAGCGTCTGTAAAATATTCGGGTAATGGGGCCTTAGCTGGGCCGCAGGTTCGATCAGCGCGCCCTCGTCCAAAAGGATCGCACGGATGTAATCTTCGCTCGGATTGACCTTCGCGTCGGCAACAAGATCGACCAATAGCCCTCGGACCTCGCGAACCTGCCTTAAGGGCTCGAAGTCGACTGTCTTCAGATCGACCACCTGACCGCTCCCGTCGATATCGAATACTGTCATTGATTTAGTCGTGCCTGCCTCGTCGAACCCAAAAGCCAGAGGAGAACCGCTGTAGCGGATCGTATTCGCACCTGCTGTTTGAGGACGATGGAGATGGCCGAGTGCTACGTAGGACGCACCTTCGAAAAGGTCGGCCGACACCGTTTCGACCGCACCAACAGATAGCCGTCGCTCACTTTCGGTTGGTTGGCAGTTCGTTACGAACGCATGTGCGACAACAATCCAGCGCGCGCCCTCTGGGACTTGCGCTCTTGCTGCCTTTATTTGAGCGCGGAGCACCTCCTCCGGCGACCGGATGCCTTCAGTTTCAAAGACGCGGCGGGCAGCGTAGATTTCACCGTATGGAAGGGCCGAGATCGCAACCTTGCCATAGTCATCCCCCAGGATGAGAGGCATCTCTTCTCTCTCGATTGGGCCGCGGACGAGTATCCTGCGCCGATCGAAGAGCTTCGACGCCGTGCCGAGACGTTGACCGGAGTCGTGGTTGCCCGCAATCACCACGATGGCTGCATCCGTTTCGTCGTGAACCCGCTCAAGGAAATCGCTGTAGAGCTTCATCGCGGCCTCGGACGGGGACGCTTTGTCGTAAACGTCTCCTGCAATCAGCAGAACTTCGATTGCCTCATCGACCACA
>CAWUIX010000206.1:0-5185 GCA_963922395.1 uncultured Rhodobacterales bacterium
TATCAAACCTGTGTACGGGCCAGCCTGCGAAGCATGTCACCTTATGGGCGGCACAGCGACTGTCCGAGATGACGCCTGATGGATACGAGGCGATCATCCATGTCACGCTGACCGACGACCACCCGTGGGCACAGGCCTTTGTGGTGATCGAGGCGCGCCCGATCGAGGCCGCGCAACCTTGACTTGCCCAGCCGCGCCCCGCATGTAGCGCTGAAACGCGCAACCGAGGCAGGCTGGATGGCAAAAAGCGACGGCGTGATCGTCGAAACGGTGAAGACGATTGTCTACGCCCTTCTGATTGCAGGTGTCTTCCGCACCGTGTTTTTTCAGCCGTTCTGGATCCCCTCCGGGTCGATGAAGGACACCCTCCTGATTGGCGATTTCCTGTTCGTCAACAAGATGGCTTATGGGTATTCTCAGCACTCCTGCCCGTTCTCTGCCTGCCCATTTGAAGGTCGTCTCTTTGGCTCCGAGCCGGACCGAGGGGATGTCGCGGTCTTCCGTCATCCGGTGAACGGGTCTGACTTCATCAAGCGTGTCATCGGCCTTCCGGGGGATCGTGTCCAGCTGAAGGACGGTATCCTCCACATCAACGATGTCCCCGCACCGCAAGAGCCCGATGGTGTGTTTCAGGAAACATTCGAACGTCAGGGTCCGATTTCGTCGCTTCCGCTTTGCCAAAATTCGGGTGTCGGCTTTGGGGGAACCTGCGAGAAAGAGCGTTTTATTGAGACCCTTCCGGAAGGCACGGCGCACGCCGTCCTGAACGTCCGGCCGTCCCGCCTTGATACCACGCCGGTCTACACTGTCCCCGAAGGCCACTACTTCTTCATGGGCGATAACCGGGACAACTCGACTGATAGCCGCGTGATGCCGCCCAACGGAGTAGGTTTCGTGCCCCACGAAAATCTCATCGGGCGCGCGGACCGGGTGATGTTCTCATCCGCTGGCCGGTCGCTCTTCTTTATCTGGACCTGGAGACCGGACAGGTTCTTTAAAAAGATCGAGTGATGGCGCTTTCTGGTGCGCTTCAGGACCTGTCGGCTCGCCTGGGCCACACCTTTCGCGATCCCAATCTTCTGACCGAAGCCGTCACCCATGGCTCCGCCGCCGGACCGACGCGGCAGAACAATCAACGGCTGGAGTTTCTGGGTGACCGCGTCCTCGCCCTGGTGATCGCCGAGGCGCTGTTGTCCGCGGATACGGCTGCCAGCGAAGGGCAGCTTGCCCCGCGTTTCAATGCGCTGGTGCGGAAAGAGACCTGTGCCGAAGTCGCCCGTGAGATCGGCCTTGGAGAGGTGCTGCGTCTGGGCCGGTCAGAGATGCTGTCCGGCGGGAGGCGTAAGGACGCGCTTCTGGGCGATGCAATGGAAGCCGTCATTGCCGCCGTGTATGCGGATGCCGGGCTCGATGTCGCGAAGGAGATTGTCCTGCGTCTGTGGGGTCCACGCATCGGACGCGTGGCGGAGGACGCACGTGACCCCAAGACGGCGCTTCAGGAATGGGCGCAGGCGCGCGGCGCTCAGCCGCCGGCTTACAACGAAGTGGCGCGCAGCGGCCCCGATCATGCACCGGTTTTCACCATTGAAGCGAAGTTGCAGGATGGGCGTGCGGCGCGCGCAAGCGGCACCTCCAAACGTCAGGCGGAACAGGCGGCGGCGCGGCAGCTTTTGAAGGATGTCGAACATGGCTGATCAGACCTCTGGCACGCGCGCGGGCTTTGTCGCCCTGATCGGAGAGCCGAACGCGGGCAAGTCCACGCTTCTGAACGCAATGGTCGGTGCCAAGGTCTCGATCGTCACGCACAAGGTGCAGACCACGCGCGCCCGCATTCGCGGGATCGCGTTGGAGGGCGACAGCCAGATCGTGTTTGTCGATACCCCGGGCCTCTTCCGTCCACGCAGGCGGCTCGACCGCGCCATGGTCGCGGCGGCCTGGGGCGGGGCAGCGGATGCGGATCTGGTCGTGCTTCTGATCGAGGCGCATCGCGGCGTTACTGAGGGAGTCGAAGCGATCCTGGAGTCGCTGCGCGAACGGTCCGGAGGACAACGCGTCGCCCTGGCGATCAACAAAATCGACAGGGTCGAAGCGCCGGTCTTGCTGGGCCTCTCCAAAGACCTGAACGAGCGGTTCGGTTTTGCCGAGACCTTCATGATCTCTGCGGAGAAGGGGTATGGCGTCGCCGATCTGAAATCGTGGATTGCGGGTGCCTTGCCGGAAGGCCCCTGGCTCTACCCCGAGGATCAGATCGCCGACCTGCCCATGCGGATGATCGCGGCTGAAATTACGCGCGAGAAGCTGACGCTGCGGCTGCACCAGGAATTGCCCTATCAGCTAACGGTCGAAACCGAGGCGTGGGAAGACCGCAAGGATGGTTCGGCTAAGATCGATCAGATCATCTATGTCGCCCGGGATGGGCATAAGGGCATTGTCCTGGGCAAAAAGGGTGAGACCATCAAGGCGGTCAGCCAGGCGGCCCGTGCGGAGCTCTCGGAGTTTCTGGAACGGCCCGTGCATTTGTTTCTACAGGTCAAGGTGCGCCCGGGCTGGCTTGAGGAGTCGGAGCGGTATTCGGAGATGGGCCTCGACTTCCGGGAGGGGGATGGGTGACCCCCCGGCTGACCTCGCGCGTCTGGATCGACGCTTACCTGCGGCGTCTCTCGCTTCACAATATCCCGGCCTACGTTACTTACAAAGGCGATCCGACGGCGGGTGTGGTGATGGTCAAGCTCGCGACGCTGGACGGGAACGCGACCTGCTATCAGCGGTCCTATGACCTTTCGACCGGTGAACGGGCCTGGGTCGTCTTGTCGGAAGGTGCCGAGGCGGAGGTGGACGCGGCGATTGAACGTCAGCGTGGCTTTGACCGCGACCTCTGGGTGATTGAGGTTGAGGATCGCGAAGGTCGGCACCTCCTCGATCAGGATGGGTTGTCCTGACATGGACTGGCGGGACGAAGGCGTGTTGCTGGCCGTCCGAAAGCACGGTGAAACGTCGGCGATCATCGAGGTCTTCACTGGCGCACATGGGCGGACGGCGGGCGTGGTGCGGGGCGGTACAAGCCGCAAGCTTGCCCCAATCCTTCAGCCTGGCGCGCAGCTTGATGCCTCCTGGCGTGCGCGGCTGGATGAACACCTTGGGACCTATACCGTCGAGCCGGTCAAAAGCCGCATGGCGCAGGTTCTGGGGGACAAGCTGGCGCTTGCCGGGATGACCTCGGTTCTTGCGCTTCTTTCCTTTTCACTGCCCGAGCGCGAGCCACACCCAGATCTATACGACCGAACCCTCGCGGTGCTCGATATGATCGGCATGAACCCCGTTTGGCCACTGGCCTACCTGCGATGGGAGCTTGCGCTGCTGGAAGAGCTTGGGTTTGGTCTGGACCTTTCCGAATGTGCCGTGACCGGCGCGCGCGAGGATCTTGTCTTTGTCTCCCCGCGCTCTGGCCGGGCGGTCAGCAAGGCGGGTGCCGGAGAGTGGGCGGATCGCCTGCTCCCCTTGTCTCCCGCGCTGTTGGGAGAGGGGGACGGTGCCAATGAGGATGTCAGCCTCGGCCTTCGGACCACGGGGCATTTTCTAACCTCGCAAGTGGCGGCATCCCTTGGCGATCGCCCTCTGCCCGAGGCTCGCAACAGGTTTACTGAACTGCTCGCCCGTCACTCCTGACGTCGGCGGAAGACCATCTCTTCGCCGTCATCGTTGGACAATATTAAAACGTCACCGCTGACCTCGGCCAGTGTCATCATGCCTAGGCGTTCGAAAAACTGCTGTTCCGCCTCCAATTCGGGACAGGCGCGCCGGGTTGCCGCGATTGGGCCAATCTCAAACCAGGGATATGGCGCGGATTGCTCGGCTATAAACTGATTGCACGGCCCCGCTCCGGCGGTCCGCCCCTCTTCAGGAAAGGCGATGCTGGCCTCGAACTGCGCCGTGCTCCCTTCAAATTCAGCTAGGTCATAGACGGCCTCGGGATCGGCATAGCCCGATATCGTCTCATCGGCGCTGCACGCACCGAAGGCGGAGATCACGAGAAGGGTCAGGGCAAGTCTCATGCCCCAACCGTGGCGCGGAAGCGTGGCCTAGACAACCCGGTTCTTGTCGAGCCAGAGGGCGGTTTCGCCCACCGCCCCCTCCGCGCTGCGGAAGGTCATGCCAAGGAGTCGCTGGGCCTTCTCAGATGAGACAGGCTCCTCACGGCCGAGGGCCGGGACGATTGTTCGTATCTCAGCATCGAAGAGCGACAGCATCCGAATGACAAAATCTGGCGCTTGCCGGGTGGGAACCTTGCGGTGTGGCACCGCGTCCTTCACCGCGCGCGCCATCTCGGAGAACCATAAGAAGCGATCTGCCAGAAGCAAACGTTCCCCAATCGTCTCCGGGCATTCCATGGCGCGAATGTGCGCCTCGGCGACGTCGCGCACATCGACCACGGGAAAGCCCACCCTTGGGACCATGGGGTCCTTCCCCTTCAGCAGGCGCTCCACGACACTTGTCGATGTGCCATAGTTTGCGTCGAGCGGTGGCCCCTGGACGAATGTTGGGTTGATGACCGTCATTTTTAGGTTCGGCGCCTTCTCAACAAACTCCCAGGCCGCACGCTCCGCCAGAGTTTTGGATTTGAAGTAGGGTGTCGTGACCGGGTGCGAGAGGTCCGTCCAATCCTCTTCCGTATAGGCGGTGCTGTTGGATGGAGCATCCCGATTGGTGATCGCGCCTGAGGAGGAGGTCAGGATCACCCGTTCTACCCCAGCGTCCGACGCGGCCTTCAGGGCACGGAGCGCCCCTTGCACTGCCGGTTCTATGACGTCGTTTTCATCCTTTGGTTGGACCAGCGGAAAGGGCGAAGCGACATGAAAGAGGACCGTTACACCGGACATGGCCGCCGTCCATCCGTCGTCGCTCTCCAGGTCCAGCGGAACGGTTCGATACCGGTCGAGCTTTGACGGATCGGAAAGAGCCGGTGCAATCGCCGCCCTGATTTCCGCGTCGCGCGCCTCGGATCGGGCGGATCCAACGACGGAATGACCACGCTCCAAGAGCCCGGCGATGATATGCTTGGCGATAAATCCGGACGCGCCGGTGACCAGTGCCGTTTCTGACATGACAGACTCCAAAGTTAGAAGCTCTAATATTGTTAGAGACTCTAACTTAGGCTGGCAAGCACGAAGTCAAGTTTAGCTGAGAA
>CAWUIX010000207.1:0-5184 GCA_963922395.1 uncultured Rhodobacterales bacterium
CCCGCCCGGCCCGCCCCGCCCCCCCCCCCCCCCCCCCCCCCCGGGGCGGCCGCCGGGGGCGCCCCCCCGGGGGGCGCGCTAAGGGAATAGTGAACGGCAACTGTGCGGACAAAGCGGACTTTGGTGGCAACAGCCCAAACGGAAGATCATCGTCCCTCGGTGCCGAATAAATCTCGCGCGGTTTCTAGTAGACGATGTTCAGCATCAGCAATGAGATGCAAAGAAACAGGACGGTCATTATCCCGCCGGATTTGACGAAATCCATCACCTTGTAACCTGCCGGTCCCATGATGAGGGCGTTTACCTGGTGTGTGGGAATGATGAACGAGTTTGATGTTGAGATGGCGACCGTTAGAGCGAAAACTGCCGGGTTTGCGCCGGCGGCAAGCGCAATGGAAACCGCCAGCGGTACAAGAAGAACCGTGGCTCCGACATTGGACATGACAAGCGAGAAAGCCGTCGCGAGGATCGCCACTCCGGCTTGAAGCGACCAGACGGGCCATCCGTCCAATATCGCCAGGATCTGTTGCGCGATCCACTCAGCCGTTCCGGTGTTTTGCACCGCTTGGCCCAATGGAATTAGGCTGGCGAGGAGGAAGACGGTGTTCCAGCCGACGGCACGGTACGCCTCGTCTATGCTCAGAACCTTTGTAAGAAGCATCCCGACAGCGCCTGTCAGCAAGCAGAGCGAGAGCCGAACATCTGTGAAGAGTATTAGCGAAAGCGATACGAGAAAGAAGAACACCGCCCATCCGACTTTGTGCGGGCGCAACTCGTCCTGAGGAAAATCAGCGGTAACGACGATGAAATCGCGATCTCGCTTCAGGCGCATCAGATTGTCCCACCGCGTGTGCGCGACCAGCATATCGCCCGCCTGAAAGGGGACCGTTCCGATCTGTGTCGGTTCGTGCTCGTCCGTCCTCACATGGCTGAGCGTGTCCTCGCCCCGATGTATCGCGAGCAGGCTCAATCCATAGGTTTTGCGGAGGAGCAGATCCCGCGGGCTCTTACCTACAAGCTTGGAGTCCGGTGGAATGACAAGCTCAGCAACGCCAGCGTTTGTCTGGGCGAACTCCTCGACAAAGACATCGAGATCAGCACGCACAATCAATCCAAATCGCTCAGCAAATCTGTCCACGACGGCCCGCTCGCCAATGATCGCCAATCGGCACGGAACGGCGATCTCCGCCGTCAGGATCTGAATCATCGAGGCTTTGCCCCTATAGAACGTCGAAATGATGTAGAGATTATTCTCGTTGTTTATGTCAGCGAGAATCTGACCGGCCAGCGGGCTGCCTTCAGGCACATCGACCTCGAAGACGCTCGCGTGAAGCCCGTAGACGCGTTCAAGATACTCGGCGGTCCCTTTCCCGGAAGCCACTTCTACGGGACTTGCCGATCCGGGCAGCACCCAGCGGCCAAGCAGAAGGAAGTATAGGATGCCTGTAGTGACCAGCGCCGCACCGATTGGCGTCACCGAGAACAAACCGAAGGGCTCCATTTTCTGATCATCAGGCAAGCTCGTATTCGCGGTTTGGATCAGATCGTTCAGCAAAATGAGCGGCGATGACCCAACCATCGTCATTGTGCCGCCTAAAATGGCACAAAACCCCATGGGCATGAGCAGACGGCTTATCGGGATCCCGGATCGAACGGAAATCTTGCTCACGACCGGGAGAAAGAGGGCAGCGGCGCCGACGTTTTGCAGGAAGCTGGAAATCGCCCCGACGGTGCCTGACACAATTGGTAGCACCCGGGCCTCGGTGGTTCCGCCGTGCTTAAGAATTGCGGCCGCGACCTTATTCATTATTCCTGTTCGGTCCAGACCCGCGCCGACAATCATAACGGCAATAATCGAAATGACGGCATTCGACGCGAAGCCGTCGAACAGGTGAGTGACATCGGCAAGACGCTCTAGTCCCGGTGCGTAGGAGAGAATTCCGACAAGAACCAGAACCAATAGGGCTGCAAGGTCGATGCGGATGATCTCGGACACGAACAAGAACACCGTGAACATCAGCAACGCGATGACGACGCCCATCTCATATGTGAAACTGATAGGTTCCAAGCGGCCCTCCCCCAGCGCAGCTTGACGCTTCATTCTGGTACACCGATAGCACAGATGGCAAGACGCGCGCCGGTGTCCGGTCCGGTCCAAGTGGTGATCCGTCGCAATCTACCCCCTTCTGGCGTCAGATGTGCGGGGTGTTCCGTGTCTAGTTTGCGTTGTTCTGCATGGAAAATGCCGCGGCGGCAGGCCAATCCACGAACCGCCGCCTTGCGGGCAAACCGGCTCAACCGCTCGGCAAGTACTTTTCAAGCAATGCGTCGACCAGACCCTCCTGGAGGTCAAATCCTTCCGCAGGATCAACGCGAAGAATGTCTTCAAGGATTATGTATTGCTCCATGCCTGAAGTCATCGACAGTCGGTGGGTGAGGTTACGAAACTCATCCGACGTCATCGATGACCGTATGGGTTCCAGCGCTTCGGCAAATGCGTCGACCCGTCTTGCCCCCCGCATCTTCACGGTACCGTCTTCAAGCGCAGCCTTAAGTGACTCTGCCAGGAACTGCCGGAAATAGGCTTCGTGACGTCGAGAGAACTCCAGGTAGTAGCGCGCGACCGCGTGCACGCGCGTCCTAACATCCATCAGGCCTTCCAGAAGCTCTGCCGTCGGTGTCACCTCAATATCCAGGGTCGCATCAAGCGCCAGCACGCCGGGATCCGAGAAGTAACGATACACGGTGGCGCGACTTGTCTTTGCCCGATCAGCCACCTTCGCAAGCGTGACTTCTGTGCCCTCTGACATCAGTTCGCGCGCGGCGGACAGCAGCGCCTCCCGGGTCCGGTTTTTCTGGTTGGTTCGAGGCGCCACGCTCTCATTCCTATATGATACACTTGTCTCATGTAGAGATATATGTATCATAAAGGCACACAGATTGAAGTAAAGAGAGTCGCTAAGATGACGGAACCCCGCCCTCGCATTTATCACCTGCTTGGCAATCTTCTGACCTTTCACGCTTTTCCAGCTGAAACTGGGGAGAGATACACGGTCGTTGAAATCAAGACCGCCCCAGGCGCCGGTGCCCCGCCGAACCATCACGCAGGAGAAGACGAAAGCTTCTTTGTACTCGATGGCGAGTTCGAGTTCTTCTTGAATGGCGAAACTATCCCTGCCCGGTCAGGCGACTTCGTGAAAGTGCCAGAAGGAGCGGTCCACGCGTTCACCTGCACCGGACACAAGCCGGGTCGGTTGCTTTGCATCAACGCGCCCGGAGCGATGCACGATACCTTCTTCACGGAAGCCGGCGATGTCATGCCCGACGGCACAACGGAGGTCCCTGCTCCGGATGGGCCCCCGGACATTCCTGGAATTATGGCCATTGCGAACAGGGTTGGAATGACGATCCTCGCCCCCGCCGATGCGCCTGCGGAATAGCGGATCTGATGGAGGACAGATCAGGTCCCGCACAGTCTCTGCACCGTCTGCCCAAGCCCTCTTCGTCGATCCAAACCGCCATGCAGCGAGGTGACCCTGCTATTCGAAGACCAGGCTTAGCGCTGGGATAAACGTCAACAGGAGTGTGACGATCGTCATCATGATGACAAATGGAAAGGTCCCGGCGAAGATGTCCCCGAGTGTGGTGTTCCGGTCGGATATCGTCGCCTTCACCACATAAACCGTAAGTCCGAAGGGCGGCGTCAGAAGTCCGATCTCCACGGCGATCACGGTCACGATACCGAACCAGATCAGATTACCCCCGAGTTCGGTCACGATGGGTAGGGATAGCGGAAGCAAGATTAACATGATCGACGTGGAGTCCAGGATCATTCCCATGATGATCACCAACACCAGATAGATCATCATGAAGCCCATCAGGCCGAGGCCCGCGTTCGAGAACATCATGGTGATCTCTTGCGGGATCGTCGAAAGCGTCAGCATGCGGGAATACATGGACGCGGCGATGATCAGAAGGAGGATCGAGACAGAGACAAGGCCAGTGTCCACCAGGACTTTCCAGAAACGTCGCCACGTGAGGCTTCCCTTGGCGATCGCCACGACGATCGCCGCGGCGGCGCCTGCGGCGCCTGCCTCGGTGGGGGTGAAGAAACCGGAATAGATCCCTCCCAGCACGATGATCACCAGGGCCGTGATGGGCACGAGCTTCACCATCGCTGATCCCCACGTCTCGCCATCAATCACCACCGGGCGGTCCGATTGCATGACCATCTTGGGTCGCAGGCGGGCCATAAGGTAGATGCCGAGGCCGAATACCAGGGCCAAGAGACCTCCCGGTACGATGGCCGCGAGAAAGAGGGCGCCGACGGACTGTTCGGCGAGCACTCCATAGATGATCAGCAGCAGACTTGGTGGGATCAGCATTCCGAGGACCGAGGAACCTGCCACAACCCCAAGGGCGAAACGGTTGTTGTAACCGTTTGCGACCATCTGCGGGACGGCCACGCGAGAGAAAACCGCAGCCGACGCAATTGAGATGCCGGTGATTGATGCAAAGACAGCGTTCGCGGCCACGGTCGCCATTCCGAGGCCGCCTTTGATCTTTTGCAACATCCACGCGGCAACCCTGTAGGCATCGCGCCCGATGTCTGCCGTATCGACCACCAACCCCATAAGAACGAAAAGTGGCACGACCCCGAACAGGTAGCGATTGATCGCCCCATCGGCGGCCAGGGCAAGCGACCGCATCGCCACGGTCGTATTGTCGCGGATCAACCAGATGCCAAGGAAGCTGAGCAGGATCAACACGACGGCGATATGGGCGCCCGAAAAGATCAGAAGCAGCATGAAGGCGATGGCCGCGACCCCAACGCCGACGCGCCCGATGTCAGAAATGAAGACACCATACCCCGCGACGAGGACGAGAGCGAAAGCAAGGACGAAAATCCAGCCTTTCGGCGTAGTTACGACCGAGTGCCGGATCGACAGTGGCTCGACCCGGTCGGAATTTATGATGTCTTTGAGGTCCTTCAGGACGTGCATCAAAAAGGCAAAGCAGGTTAGGATCGATCCGCCAAAGAGACACGCCTTGATGGGCCAGACCGGCGCCGTAAAGACACCTTGCGCCCCGAAAAACTCTTTCTCGACCCAGGCGTCCTGAAGCTTCGGCCAAGTGCCCCAGGCAATCAGCGCAAAAACAAAAAGGCCCGCCAGATGAAACGCA
>CAWUIX010000208.1:0-5163 GCA_963922395.1 uncultured Rhodobacterales bacterium
ACGCTGTAGGCCTGGATGAACCGGCGGTAGAGCGCGTCGGCGGCCTCGTTGCCCAAATCCTCGGACATCTGGCGATGACGGGCGTCGTTCATGCCGATGTTAAGGATTGCGCTGGGCCCGCCCCAGTCGGGATCCTGGCTGGAGGGCCGCACAGAGAGGAGCGGGGCATCGCCGAAAAGCGAGATTAGTGATTTGATATCAGGGAGTTGACCGGAGGCGATGGCGCGGATGGCAGGGAAGCTGAGCGCGACCGTCTGCGGCACCGGCATGTCGAGCCGAATAAGGCGCTGTAAACACTTCGCCCGACCCCCATGGGTGCCGACCGCGACCGCCGCCGTGGGCGTGATCTCAGTAAACTGGGCGATATCAACGTGTTGCTGCACTGCGGCACGACTCCTTTCCCGGCAGGATACGGTGTCATCTTTTCTTTACAAGTGACAGGTTAACGCGGGCCGCCCGGTGCGGTAACGAAGTCGCGCTCAAACGCCATTTTGGCCCGCACAGCGCGTACACCGGGTGTACACAGCCTGTACAGGATTTCGGGCGTTAACCTTTTATCTGGAGATGTGTGGGCCGAGCGAGAGTTTGCGACTCTGCAACGCTGGGGTAATTGCTTCGAAAGTCAGTTTTGCGGGACGAAGCTGCCGTTCACTGCCGCTGCTTGTTTGCCTGCTTAATTGCCCTCGCCGCCGTGACGTTTAAGGAGCGGTGTCGCAATTTCGATCAGGTGCCCGTCGTGGTCGCGCACGTAAGCCGAGACTTGTCCCCATGGCTTGGTTGTGGGCGGCATCGCGGCAGTGGCGCCATTGGCAAGCGCAATGGCGTACGCCTGCGCAACATCATCCGTGGCGAATGTTAGGTTGACTGGTCCTGTAATATCCTTTGGATCTGCAGCACGCATCGCGATGTCGTTCAGTTCCGCCATCTCGTGCGCGGCAAAGCTAAGAACCGTATCCCCGGTTTCCAGCTCACCGTAGAGGCGGCTTTCGTGGAGAAAGCGCTGTTTGCAGCCAAAAGCGGCCTCGTAGTGTGCAAGGGTTTCCGGCACGTCCGCGACATAAAGGATGGTATAGGCGAGTTGCATAGTCGGTCCCCAAGAGGTGTAAACTGCTTTATAGATACAGCGCGTTTCGCGCCCGATCTTGAACAGATCGGACAACTCAACGACCTTCGCGAGATGATCCACGCTAGGAAAGCCTCCGTGAATTACGCGGAACCTCCCCCACCTGATCTGTTGCCAAGGCGGCGCGATCCGGTGGAGACACTTTGGACCGTCCATGCGGATGCTCCTAACGACTTCCTAGTCCTTCCCGATGGGCGAGCTGACGTGATCCTCCGGTTCCATATCGGACCTGACGGAAGATGCAGGGACGCTGTTCCGCTTATCGTCGGGCCGTCCAGCCTCTCTCACATAGTTCGGCTGGAGTCAGGAGATGGCTTTGTTGGAATTCGGCTGCGGCCGGGCAGTATTGGTCTGTTAGGGTCCGCCGCGGCGCTTACGGACATGCGAATTGCCGGACAGGAAGCCATTGCCCACGTGCCCACGCTCGCCTCGCTGCCGAGGAAAGCGGCTTCGATCAATGCGATGATAAGCTCTATGCGGCGTTTCGCGCGTGCCCTGCCTGAACCCGTGCCTGTAACGAAGGTTGAAAAGGCCCTCGACCTCATCCACCTCGCCGGAGGCCGCATTCAACCGGGGCCGTTGGCCGCCGCTCTTGGCTTAGGCCCGCGTTTGCTGCATCGTCAATTCGTCGCACATGTAGGTCTGCCGCCTCAGCTCTACGCGGCGGTGATCCGCTTTCAGCGCGCTGTCCGCCTCCGTGGCCGGGGCCTTTCTATCGCTGCTACTGCTCAGGAAGCGGGTTATTCTGATCAACCGCACATGACACGCGCTTTCCGCCGCTACGGCGGCTTCACCCCAGGGACGATCCCCAAAGTCGCGTTGGGGTGGATGCCATTGCCGTAGTATCGTTCTCGTTGCCTCTTTTGCCAAAGAACCGGCATGCGCAACGCCCGACCCGATGAGCAAATTGGGCTCACACCGGACTTCCGACACTTTGGTCCGACTAAGCCGGGTGGGGCACGACCGCGGGAGGGCCTGCCGACAGATGGTCGGGTTGCTTTATGGATCTGTCCCGGGCGACGGCTCGCAGAAGTGTGGCGGTGCAGGAGGGCCCGCCCGGGGGGCGGTCGGGCTCTGCCCGGCGGGCCTGCGGCCCTTTGTTCCGGGTGGAGTGGGTGTTCAGCCGCGGCGTCGCGTGGAGTGTACCACCGCTGCTTCTCGCGTTGTTGGATAGCCGGTCGTTTTTGTCAGTGTTCACGCCGCGTGCTAGGCTGATCGTGCAAGGGGGGACAGATCATGAAGAGCTTCGGACGGTGCGGCGCTTTGGCGGTGTCGATGCTGGTTGCCTGGGCGGCCATGGCCTGGGCGGATATTTCTGGCACGTATTTCGTTTATGGACGCCATGGAGACGGGCGCACTTTTGAGGGGACCGCCACAATTGCGGCTGGTGATGACGGGTATGCGATCGAGTGGCTTATTGGGGCCGCCAGCTATAACGGCATCGGTATTCTGGACGGTCGGGTCCTGACCGTGGAGTGGGGTACCGAGGCGCCGGCGATCTACGTTGTGATGCCCGATGGCGAATTGCACGGAACGTTCGAGGATGGGCTGGGCGTTGAGTTGCTCTCGCCAGAGGCGCGGGATCTCGGCCAGGATTAGGGCGCCGGTTTGCGTCTTACTCTTTGAGACGCTTTATGATCGGGTCGCTCGTCGACCCGTTCGGCCTCTGATTTCCGGACTATCCGTACCGGAATGGCCCCCTCAGCCGTCGATCCGGCGGAGGTCGGCGGTGGAGAGGCAGATCTCTCTAATCCGGTGGAGGAGGTTCAGGCGGTTCCGGCGGAGGATCTGATTGTCAGCGTTGACCTGAACCGTGTCGAAGAAGGCGTCGATGGCGGGGCGCAAGCCCGCCATGGCGTGCATGGCGTCGCCGAAAGCCTCGTCTTTCATCGCCGGCGCAATTGCGGCTTCGGCGGTGTCGAGGGCGGCGAAGAGGGCGCGCTCTTCGTCCGTTTCCGCGAGTTTCGCGTCCGGTCCGAAGGAGTATTCGACGCCGTCGGCCTCTTCCGCCTGGGTCAGGATGTTGTTGGCGCGTTTGAAGCCCTGGACGAGGTTTTCGCCATCCTCGGTCGCGAGCGTGGTCTGGAGCGCCTTCGCGCGCGCGACCAGGAGGCTCAGGTCATCGGCGCCGGGCATCGCGAGGCAGGCGTCGATGACGTCGTGGCGCAGACCCTCGTCCCGGAGGTGCACCTTGAGCCGGTCGTGGAAGAAGGAGAGGAGGTCGACGCTTCGGTCCGGGACGGCCTCGACAATCCGGCTGAGCGGGCCAGCGGTGCCCTGACGCTCTGCCACTTCGGTGGCGATGGTCCGGAGGGCGGCGCCGAAGACGCCGTGTTTCGCGATCTCCTGCGCGAAATCGGCGATTACGGGCTGTTCGCCTTCGCTGGCGGTGGTGGCCTCGAGCGCGATCTTGTGCATCACGAGCCCGCGGTCGAAGGCGTCGTCGAGGGGGATGCGGATGTCATTGCTGAGGACAAGGCGGATCACGCCCAGGGCGGCGCGGCGCAGGGCGAAGGGGTCCTTTGAGCCGGTGGGTTTTTCGTCGATGGCCCAGAACCCGGTGAGCGTGTCGAGTTTGTCGGCCATCGCCACAGCGATGGAGACCGGGGCGGTTGGGACGGCGTCGGAGGGGCCGAGGGGGGCGTAGTGATCTTCGGCGGCTGCCGCGATGTCGGGGCCGAGCCCGGCGGCGTCGGCGTAATAGCGGCCCATGGTGCCCTGAAGTTCGGGGAATTCGTAGACCATCTCGGACGCCAGATCGGCCTTGGCGACCTTGGCGGCCTGCTCTGCTACGTCCGGGTCGGCGCCGACGAGGGGCGCGATGTTCCGCGCCAGTTGGGCGATCCGGGCGATGCGGTCCGACTGACTTCCCAGTTTGGCGTGGAAGGTGACGTTCGACAGTTTGTCGGTCCAGGTGTCGAGCCCGGCCCTGGCCACCTGGAGGTCGTTTTCCCAGAAGAATTTGGCGTCCGCGAGGCGCGCCGCGAGCACCTTCTGGTTCCCGGCGAGGATGGTGGCGCCGCCATCTTCGGCCTCGACATTGGCGACGGTGATGAACTTCTCGATCCGGCCGGTCTTTGGGTTGCGGACAGAGAAGAACTTTTGGTGTTCCTTCATCGAGGTTTGAAGGACTTCCGGGGGCAGGCCGAGGAAATCCTCGCCAATGTCCCCCATTAGGACGACGGGCCATTCGACCAGGCCCGCGACCTCGTGAAGGAGGCCCTTGTCCTCGACGATCTCAAGCCCCGCCGCGAACGCCGCGGTGGTGGCGTCGGCCCAGATCGCCTCTGCCCGTTCGGCGGGGTTCAGGATCACATGGGCGCGCTTTAGCTTGGCGGTGTAATCGTCGAAGGAGGCGACGGGGAAGTAATCGGGCGCCATCTGGCGGTGGCCGACGGTTTTGTCGCTGGCCTGCAGTCCGGCGATTTCGAACGGTACGATATCGACCCCGCCCTCGTCGGTGAGGATCGCGATGATGGAGCGGAGGGGGCGGACCCAACGCACGTCGCCATCGCCCCATCGCATGGATTTGGGCCATGGGAAGTTGCGGATCGTGGTGTCGAGCGCCTCTGCCACGATCTCGGAAGCCGGGCGACCCGGGCGGCGGATGCGAGCCAGATAGCCGGGGCCCTTTTTGTCCTCCCGTGTTTCCAGCTGGTCGTGGGTGAGACCGGTGGAGCGCAGGAACCCTTCGATGGCCTTTTCCGGCGCGTCGGTCCGGGGGCCTTTGCGCTCTTCTTCCTGGTCCGGGCTTTCAGCGCTCAGCCCTTCGATCGCAAGGGTCAGGCGGCGCGGCGTAGAGAACGCCGCAGCCCCGCCATAGGTCAGGCCCGCTTCGACCAGAGCGTCAGTCATCAGGCGGCGCAGATCCTCTTCGGCGCGGCGTTGCATCCGGGCGGGGATCTCTTCAGAGCGGAGTTCGATCAGAAGGTCGGGCATGGGGGCAGTCGGTTCCGGGTGGCGTGATGCGGGGCTGTTATCGGGTTCGAGACGGGATCACAATGCAGGCGAGCCCGTTGCAGGCGGCAGGGGGCACGCGG
>CAWUIX010000209.1:0-5153 GCA_963922395.1 uncultured Rhodobacterales bacterium
TTCCACCTTGTCGCGGCCTTTCTGATGGCGACCACTCTCATCTCGGTCCTGCCAGCGCTTTTGGTCCTAGCCCGCCCGGTCATCACCAGCCTCCGGACATAACCGCGCCTCAAGCACCAGGCCTATCTTAAGCGATCGTTCGCCCGACTGATCAGGTCAATTCCAAGTTGCGAGAACAAGTCGCCGTAGTCCAGGCACACCCAGTTTTCCATGATCTTGCCCGAACGCCCGGAGAAGTCGCAGCGATAGAAATCCATGACGCGCAGTGTAAGCGCCTTGCCCGTCGCCGGAACGCCCAGATATTCGCCCCGATGGGTCATCGTCATCGATGGCCACCCGGACACCGCCGCGTAGTTCCCGTCCCCAATGCGGCAATAATGATTACCGCCCTTGCGGTCCGGGAAGGCCGACAAGAACGCGGCGCGGTGGTCATCCACAAACCCGTCCCAGCGATAGGTCGACCCGATCCCACCCGGCCCGTACCACAGCATTTCCTCATGCCACCGACCGTCGCCGCCCGTCTGTCCCGGCGACGCGCTGGTCTCTGGATCGAACACGTGCAAGTCCGACAGCATCGCTTGGATCAAATCCAGACTGGCGTCAGCGTCGCCCAGGCTTGGGCACACACCGTCATGCGTCGCGGGGCCCGGAAAGAGCATCTCTGTCCCAAGAATTTCAGGGAGCGGATTTCGGCCCGCTTGCCGCGCCAGATCAGGAAGGTCGAAGATGATCTTCGCCTCTACGATTTGCGCATCCTCAATCCTGTAGAACTCGCCAGAGCGAAAGAATGCCATCCGCCCGGACGGCTGAAGACCGAACAGCGGCTCCGCAAACGTGCCGACGTAATGGGTGAGAATGACCACCCAGTCACCACCCGCTTCGCGAATGTTGCGCCCACCAATGACGATCTCGTCCCGGCGCCGGAGCCCGGTGAAGGCGTTGCGCATAGGCAGGACAAACCCCTCCAAAATCTCGGCCCGACCGCTCAGCCGATGTACGGGGTGCGCGAGATCCCAAATCGCATCCTCGGCGATTCCTTTTGCAGCGGCAGCCTCGAGATCGGAAGGCTCGGTTGAAAAAATCCTGTCCAATACCGAACGAGTTTCTGCTCTGAAATCAGTCATTTGATCCGTTCTATTCCTTGGTCCGCACAGGAGATCCGAAAAAACTCTTGGCAAACAGCTCCGCCCATGTCTAGCTTTTTTGCAAACGTGTGCAAAACGCACCGACAGGGGGGCCGCTATGGCCGAAATTCAACTTCGCAACGTGTCGAAGCGTTGGGGCTCATTCGTGGGCGTAGACAACTTCGACCTGACCATCGCGGATGAGGAGTTCCTCGTCCTGCTCGGGCCATCGGGCTGCGGCAAGACCACGACGATGCGCATGATCGCCGGCCTCGAAGAGGCGACCGACGGCCAGATCATCATCGACGGGCGGGTTGTAAATGACCTCGACCCCAAGGACCGCGACATCGCGATGGTGTTTCAGTCCTACGGCCTCTACCCGAACATGAACGTCTACGAGAACATCCGGTTCCCCCTGAAAGTTCGGAAAGTTCCGGAAGGCGAACATGAGGCCCGGGTGATGAAGGCCGCGGCGATGGTGGAGCTGGAACCCTTCCTCCACCGCAAACCCGCCGAACTTTCCGGTGGTCAGCGCCAGCGTGTGGCCCTCGCCCGTGCCATCGTCCGCGAACCGAATGTGTTCCTGATGGACGAACCCCTGTCGAACCTCGACGCAAAACTGCGCGTCTCGACCCGCGCGCAAATCAAGAACCTGAGCCACGAACTCAAGGTCACCACGATCTACGTGACCCACGATCAGATCGAGGCCATGACCCTTGCCGACCGTGTTGTCATTATGAAGCAAGGCATCGTCCAACAGGTTGGAACACCGGTTGAGATTTATGACAATCCCGCCAACACCTTTGTGGCCGGATTCATAGGATCCCCGGCTATGAATCTCATGGAAGGGGACCTTAAGGACGGGGTTTTCACCGGCCAAAACGTAGAGATCCATGGCCTGTCCGGTCCGAACGGTCCGGTGACACTGGGTTTTCGGGCCGAGGACGCCTCGATTGCCGACGATGCGGCGCAGATCGAGGCCAAAGTCTACACGATGGAGCTCTTGGGCGACGCAACCATGATCACCGTTCGCGCAGGCGGCGCTCTTATCAGCGTCAAAGCACACAAGGAATACCGAGCAGAGATCGGTGACACGGTGCGCCTCTCGGTTCCCTCCGGCATCTGTCACCTTTTCGATCAGACCGACGGAACGCGTATCGGCGGACACACATGACTTGACCCGACCCGGCCTGGACGCAGGCGGGGTCAGTCGAAAAACGGGTGCGGCCTTCGAAGACGCATCCATCATAACCAGGGAGACCCTAAACTTATGATGATCAGGAACCTTCTTTTGGCCGGCGCGGCGACCCTCGCCATGGCGGCTGCGGCACAGGCGGACTGCGCCTTTGAGAACGCGCAGGAAGTCACCATGCTTTCGGCTGGCTTCGAGGCATGGAAATCGGTGTCCGAGGCGATGGCCGAATGCGGCAACGTCAACGCCGAGCTCGACCAGGAATTCCGCCAGAAACAGCCGGCGGCCTTTGCCGCGAACCCGTCACTTTATCAGTTGGGCGGCGTATCGAACGGTACGATCACGCCCCTTCTTGCCGAGGGAACGATCCGTCCTTTGGACGATCTGATCGCCAAATACGGTGAGAACCTGTCGCCAAACCAGCTGATCAAAGTCGATGGCCAGACGATGGCGATCGCCATGATGGTGAACACCCAGCACCTGATGTACCGCACTGACATCTTCGAGGAACTCGGCATAGACGTGCCGAGCACCTATGATGAAGTGCTCGCGGCAGCGGCCAAGATTCAGGAAGCGGGTGTTGTTGAATATCCTGTCGGGGCCACCATGAAGTCCGGCTGGAACCTTGCACAGGACTTCAACAACATGTTCCTGGGCTATGGCGGCAGCTTCGTAAACGCGGACTCCACCCCTTCGGTGAACACCGAGGCCGGGATGAAGGCGCTCGAAACCATGCAAGCCCTGACGGCATACATGGACCCCGAGTACCTCGTCTCAGACTCGACCTACGTGCAGCAGCAGTTCCAGCAGGGTAAAATCGCCATGGCGAACCTCTGGGCCAGCCGCGGCGCTGCCATGGACGATCCGAACGAGAGCGAGGTCGTCGGCAAGGTGGGTTCTGCGTCTGCTCCGCTGGCCATGGCCGGTGGCGCACCTGCAACCACGCTTTGGTGGGACGGCATCGTTGTCGCGGCCAACATCTCTGATGAAGAGGCTGACAACGCCTTCCGCGTCGCGATGGAAGGTCTCGACACCGACATGGTGACCGCGAACAACGCGGATGCGATCTGGCTCGTCCAGGGTTATCAGCCGAACGACATGGCCCAGGGCGCCATTGCCACGGCAACGGCATCCCCGCCGCCTGCGGCGTACCCCTCGACCTCACAGATGGGCCTGATGCACACCGCGCTCGGCAACGAACTGCCAGCGTTCTTCACCGGCGAACGTTCGGCGGAAGCAACGTTGGAGGCCATCGAAGCGGCCTACACGACCGCAGCCCAGGAAGCTGGCATCCTGGAGTAGTCCACTCTCTCCCGCGGGCGGGTTGTACCGCCCGCGGGACCCTGGACGGAGGACAGGCAAATGAAGTTCCGCACTTTCGCAATGTTCGTCGGGCCATCGGTTTTCCTGATGCTGCTCTTCATTGCTGCGCCGCTGATTTCCGTGTTCCTTCAGTCCTTTCAGATCACACAGCCTGTTTTGGAAGTGCAGGAGGTGGAAACCTGCACACCTGGCTTTGTGACCCAGACCTGCACGACTGAGACAAAGACAGTTCCGGTGCTCGATGATGCCGGAAACATCGTCACCACCACTGAATGGGTTGGTTTCCTCAGCTATGCCCGCGTGTTGCAATTCGACCGTGTGGGCGAGGCGATTGCGGCCGGTAACTGGGGCGAAATCCTGACCATCGACTTCTGGAAAGCGCTGCGCTTTACGCTGACATTCACGCTGGTCACCTTACCCTTTGTGATCGGGGTCGGCCTGGTCATCGCGGTCGTCGTCAACAACCTGACGAAATCGCTGAAGGGCCCGGTGATCTTCATCTCACTCCTGCCCTTCATCATCACCCCTGTGATCGGCGCGCTATCGATCCGCTGGCTGTTTTACGGCGACGGCATTGTTACCGTCTGGCTTGAGGCTTTGATGAACACGGATCTTTCGATCGCTGCCAATGGCTGGGCGGTTGAGTTTCTGATGATGTTCTACCGCGTCTGGCACGTGGCACCGTTTGCCTTCGTGATCTTCTACGCAGGCCTTCAGACCGTGAACCAGGATACGCTGGAAAGCGCGATCATCGACGGTGCCTCGCGCTGGGACCGGATGCGCTATGTCGTCATTCCGCACCTGATGCCGCTGATCGTCTTCATCACGCTTATCCATCTGATGGACGCCTACCGTGCGTTCGAAGAGGTCGTTGGCTTCTCCAGCCAGGCGCAACGAATAACGCTCCAATGGCTGACCTACGATTTCCTTGTACCGGATGATGCCGGGAACCGCGCGATCAGCCGCGCATCGGCCAGCGCCATGCTGACGATGATCGGGATCATCATCATCCTCTTGCCGCCGCTCCGCCGGACGTGGCGCGAGCACAAGGGAGGTTAGGCCCATGTCCACGCCCAAGGCCCTCGCACAACCCGCGTCCCTGAAACTCGCGTCCAGCGCCTTCCTGCTCTTTTGGGTCTTCCTGGCGATCTTCCCGCTCTTCTGGATCCTGGCGATGAGCTTCAAGGCTCCGGTTGACGCGTTTTCATCAAACGCGCTCGACGTGATCCTAGGTCCAGAGACGCTCGAAGATGGGAACGGCCTCTCGATCCTCGATATCGTCGCTGGTATCGCGGTCTTCTACTTCACGATCCGCGCCGCAGTCGCGTGGCTCATGCCGATGGCCGCGGGTGAGGGCATCCTTCAAAAGGTGTTTAGCTGGCTCGTGATCTGCATCGGCTTTGCTGCGACGTTCATCGTGGTGTTCTTCTACCTGCTGCCGCTGGTCATGGGCCCGATCAATGACATTGCCGGGTTCTTGGGCCGGCCTGTCCTTGGCCTCACGACCGAGCACT